>JANQJH010000133.1 GCA_028281705.1 Verrucomicrobiales bacterium | reverse complement strand
AGATAATGGGCCGCGCCCATTATCTGGATGTGTGGCCAAGGAGAGATGTGCACCTCCCACCACTTCCTTGTGCCACACATCCAGATAATGGGCCGCGCCCGCCTCGAGTTCGATCCACTCCGACACCTGCGTGCCATACTTCTGCCACTCTCCCGCCCGTGTGTATTCCGGTACCCAGGAGATTCTCTTCTTCTCGAAGGACGTCTCGTTCGGGCTCAGCCAGCACTCGCCTTTGTTATCCGCCGAAAGCCAGAACCGGTAGCGGCCGCTCTCGGGTACCTGCAACACGCCTTGGAAACGGCTCGCGAAGTATTCTTCGACCTCACGGAAATGCGCCACGTCTTCGGTGTAGATCAGCGCATTGGCATCGGCTTTGCCCTGCCTTTCTTGGCGCGCCAGCGCGATGTGTTCGCCACCGGCTTCACTCCAAACCTCCCAGCGCAACAGATGCTCCACCTTCTCCGCGTCCGCTTCAACCGGATTGGTTCCGTAGCGATACTCGTCGTAGTTATCGAGGAAATCGCCATCGGCATCACCGTGAGAGCCTTCCGTGTTCAAGGCTGATTCCGCGCTCAACCCAAAACGTGCCTCCCAATCATCGGGCAAGCCGTCCCGGTCCAGATCGTTGGCGAACGGTCCTTCCAGGGCCTGAAGATACTCCGCCCCGATCAAGCGCCGGACGTTCTGTGGCGTGCTCCAAGCCACCGCCAAGTGGTCCTCGCCCACCAGATCACGGTGCCACACCTCAATGTAGTAGCGCTTACCCGCCTCCAACTCGATCCCCTCTGAACGCTGCGAGCCGTGATGCTCAAACTCACGCGGGCTGGTCCAACCCGTCACCCTGGCAATGATCCGACGCTTGAAGGGTGTGTCGTCCTCACTCAACCACAGCTCCGCGTGATCGTCTCCCGCAATCCAAAACCGGTAAGTGCCTGACACCGGCGGCAAGAGATACCCGCACATCCGCGAAACATATTGCTCGCCCTTACCAAAACCCGATTCCCGTTCGATCTCCAGCTTATCCACGTAACGGAGTGCGTCCGCATTGTCGGCCAAGCCCTGACGCTTGATCTGATCGAGATTGTCCGGGCGTCGTTCCCACTGCTCCCACAACACGATCCCCGCCCGTCCACGCGTATCGGCCGTCTGGGGATCGGTCCCCAACTGGCGTTCCTCTCCATCACTGAGCCCGTCACCGTCACTATCTCCCTCTTCCCCCAAGGCAGCCATGTAGAACTCGAGCCGCGTCTGATCGCCTTCCATTTCCAAACGATCATTCTGCGCCCGATTCCAACCGGCGCCTTCTTCGTAGCGATCATCGATACCGTCCTTGTCCTCATCAACGAACAAGGGATTGCTCTCACTCACGGTGAAGTCATCGAGATAGACCGCCTGTTTTTTATCACCATGAAAGGTGAAATGGGTGAAGCTCTCGACGTCATTGGCGACAAAGCCCAGATCTCCGGCGATCAGCCGGCCATCCAGATAGAAATCCCAGCGCGCCCCCTCATAATCGACGCGGTAAGTAAAGCGCAGCCAGTCCACGGGATACCCCTCGTAGATGGCAAAGCGCAGTCCCGTTTCGACCCACTCGCCGTTGCCCTGTCCATCGCCATCCATGACATAGACCGCCGCCCACCGGCCGTCTTCGGAAGGCTCCACCTTACTCAGGGTGGTATGCGCCGGAGCATCACCGAAGCGCTCCATGGCGACATAACTCTCGCCCGCCGGCTTAACATACACATCAACAAAGGTCGGCGACATCAATCCGGGAAAATGCCCCCGAAGCATGGCGATCTTTTGCGAGGGAGGCACCACCACCGCCTGCCTCCCCGACGCCGCATCCACATCCGTGACCACGACTTCGCCATCGCTCTCGGACCATACATCCGTGCCGTTGAGAGCCTCGCCCGGCTCGTAGCCCTCCGGCGCTTCGAAGTCATAGGAATGCGTGAGGCCTTCCGAAGGTCCCTGCGCCCTAACGACCACAAGCAACAACGGGGCGAGCAGGATCGCTACAATCCACCTAGTTAATAAAAATCGTTCTAACGTGTTCATATTCAGTTTAATAGAAAAATCACTAAAAAATTGATCGGTGAGCGGCACACTCATTCCATGGCAGAATCGACTCCCACTAAATGCACGTGAATCAGACGAAAAATCCCACCTCCGCCAACGATCTGACAGGCCCCATGCCCAGAAATCTCACGATTGTGGCCATGGAGAATCCGAACGCACCTATCTCATGCACCGCATTGGCAACATCAAAAAAATCTTAACATCCAATCTTCGATATTCGCTAATACCTGACATCCGACAAAAGGTAACGATTGCCGACCCGTCTCCCCTGTGCAAATCAGCTCAAGAGCATGCTTCTCTAATACAATCACGACACCATCATCTATCACAACATTTCATGGCGGTATCCAAGCTACCGATTCCTCAATAACACCAACGCAAAAACAATCAAACGAAAATACTTCTTTATCACACTTGCATCACCCTTTCCCCTATGGAGCATTGCGATCACTCTGACCCTACCGTCATCCCCGCATATATCCAGAGATCCTTATCGAATACTATTATACCCCATCCCTCTGTCCCTTTGTGATTCGATGATACTATTCTTGGGAATGACTCCCATCTGGCACCTTAAACCACTTGTCTCTCTCAACTTTGAAAGCGAATTCTCCTTGCTTAAACGCTTCTTCAAGGGTGTCGAATGGCGACTGAGTAATCCACTTTCCTTGTTCATCAAAGTAGCAAAGAAGGTAGTGCTCTTCGAATGACTCGATCCGATCGGCGCCAATTACAAGATATCGAAATGGCGGATCAGGTTTTCCTTTGGATAAGTCGAAAAAAGTCGCGGTTTCACTAACGCTGTTCTCTCGATCGATAATAGCCCAGTATAAGGCGCTAAACTCCTCGATATCTAATTCATCAGGAAGACTTCTATTCAATAGCCCATTGTTGGTCCGGTCCATACATTGATATGATAGTTTGATATTTCATTGCCTTGTCCATCCTTTCTTACCAGGTTCATCTGACATTGTCTAGACATACCCTTGTTTCTTGGTTTCTGAGAAGCCGGACGGACTACTCGCCGCCCGTTCGCCGATTGAAGCATACCGCTACGGGTCACGGTGAATCCAGGCCCTAAGAATCCATTAGCTATTTGCATAGCTTGTGCAGGTGTATACATCTGATCCGATCCCCCGTTGCCCCTAGCGTTGAATGAATTCGGGTTTTGCGCTGCCTGAATTTCCCTATTTATGGCCCTTCTTGTAGCCAGATTCTGTTGGCAACGTCGATTTTCCGTCCGCTTTCGATAGTCATTATACCGTTTCTGTTCCCTCTTCCGACGCATCTGATGCCTCAACCGAGTGGCTTGCTGTCGGGGGCTAACACGAGGACCTCTTCTACGTAAGCCATCAGGATCCAACCCATTTACGGAATCATTTAGGATATATGAATAGATATTTGTCCCATCCCCCCCTTCTCCAAGAGGGTCCGGAGAAATCCATCTCCCTAGATCCGCGTCGTAGGCTCTGAACCACGTCAGATGAAGCCCCGTCCTCTCATGGTAGTGGTGTCCCGTGAACCCGATCTCGCAAACGTCGGTGCTGAACGACTGCTCCTCCCGAACCCCATACGATGTGTAGCGGTAGGCAGCCACAATGCTTCCACTACTGTTCGTCATCTCATGCACCGATCCCAGGTGATCCAGGTTGTAAAAGAAATCCGTCTTGTTCCCGCTGCCACTCGCCGTGTGGCGGCTTTCGCCCATGGGATAAAAGTTCGTTTTCGTCGTCGTTGAACTCGATCCCGTCCGGCGCTGGCAGAGCTGCCCGTCACACCACACGAAGTAGAGATGATTCAAGCTTCCCAGGGTGGTGTCCAAGACCCAGCTGCTACCGCTCCGCACCTTCTCAAACATCTCCATCCGCTGGCCCATCCCGTTGTAGCGAATCTCCGTACGCGTGTCCCCGGTGGCCGGACTCGATCCCGCAAGCACCTCGATGGCCGTCAGGTTGCCCGTGGCGTCCCACTCGTAGTTCACCGTCCCACCGCCACTCTTCGCCTTGGA
>JANQJH010000120.1 GCA_028281705.1 Verrucomicrobiales bacterium | reverse complement strand
ACCGCCGCCGGTGCGGTTGCGGAGGAAAAGTGATGAACCCCGACCCAGCCGCCAAGAATCGCCAGGCTCCAAAAACTGGCCAAGGCCAACTGATAGCTGTAAACCGGCCGGCCGATCACCTTGGGAATGAGGTAGTAAGACACGCCGAGGCCAATGGGGACGACCCAGAGCATGAGAAGCGTGCCGCCATACCAGCCGCCAATGGCCGCATTGATCACCGCGGCGCTGGGGAAATGATGGATGAGGACGTTGGCCGTGAGGTAAACCCAGGGAAACCAGAAGCAGGCGGCCAGGATGTACCACTGCGTGATGTAGACGTGACCGTCACGCCGCGCCTTGAACATCATCACAATGTAGCCCGCGATGATGCAGTAGGAGACAAAGAGGAGGATCCAAATCCCAACGGGAAAGTCGAGGAAGGGGATGGAGGTGCCAAAGCCCAGGAGAATACCGACGACCCCGATGGTCACGCCGATGTTCCACAAATGACCAGCCACGAGCAGGGTCCCGATCCGCGGAAGCGAAATCCGGCAGAGGCGCGCCATGATCCACAGCGCCGTGCCCAGCCCCACTTGAAAAACCCAGCCGTAGACAAAGGCATTCATATGGGCCGGCTGCAGACGCCCATAGGTCAAGAAGGAACAGGCAGCCAGGAGATCGGGACTGTGAAGTTTGATCGAGGCTGCGAGCCCCAGGAGCAGGGCAACGAACAACCAGAGCAACCCGCTGGTGAAGAAGAAGAGGACGGGCAGGCGCATGGAACGGTCGATGGCCGCACGCTGTTGCGCGTCTTCCTCCGGCGTCGCCGTCGTCACGATGTTAGATTGATTCGCCATGAAAAAGTCGTCTTGCTTACTCGTTGGTCTCGGTTTGCGTGCTGCCACCCTCGCCCGCCGGGGCCGTGACCGCGGCGGCAGCGGCGGCAGCGGCCTCTTCCGCTGCCTTGGTGCCGGGAACCGGCATGGTCGACTTCGTGGGTTTCTGCGGAAGCTTGTCGATCATCGACTCGAGGGCCACGGAAACCGGAACTTCGTAGGTGCCGTCATCGTTCTTCTTCCACGTGTTCACCAGAAGGGCCTGCTCTTCCAGCGTGGCCGTGTCGAGAGCGGTGCGTCGCGCGTCATCCGGATCCTCTTTCGCCGGGCTCAGGAGCGAAGTGTTGAGAGCCAGGCCTAACAAGACCAGGACCCCAAAGAAGGCGAAGGTCGAAATCGCGCCCCAGAAGCTGAAGAAGCGATTGATGGGAGTGTCACCGGAATGCGTTTCCATGAGTCGTGAGGATCAGATCAGTTCGCGAGTTGAATCGATTCTTCGAGGCGCGGGTCACGGCAGGGATAGAGGCGCCGCTTGGAAAGCATGCCGAGAAAGTACCACACGACCAAGCCGCCCACGGTGAGGAAGGCCAGGATGTCGAGGAGGAACGCGCCGGAGTAAGAAGGACTGGAGGCCGCCATCATCTCGGCATTGGACGCCAGGGAGACAAAGCGCTCTGGGATGACGATGAGGTAGTAGTCCAGAATGTGCGCCACCAGGTTCCACACGCAGGCGATGGCGACATACTTGGTGCTCTTCTTCACCCAGGCGGGGAGAAGGAAGAGGAAGGGAATGACGAAGTGCACCCACATCAAGGCCGAACTGCCCACGTGCCAACCCTCGGTGTTTCGGGTCAGGAAATAGGAGGTCTCCTCCGGAATGTTGGCATACCAGATGAGGAAGTACTGCGAGAAGGTGACGTAGGCCCAGAAAATGACGAAGGCGAACATGAGCTTGCCCATGATGTGAAAGTGTTCGTCATTGACCAGCTTGAGATAGCCCTGCTTCTTCAAAAAGATGGTCAGGAGGATGGCCACCGCCATGGAATTGAGGGCGCACCCGGCAAAGATGTAGACGCCCCACATGGTGGAGAACCAGGCGTAGTCGAGACACTTGAGGAAGTCGATCGCGGCGAAGGAAGATCCCACGGCAAAGACAGGAAGAAAGCCGCAGGCGGCACGCCGCGAACGCAACGTCCATTTGTGATCGCCATCCTCGTCCTGACGGGCGGACATGGAACGCATCCACAGGGCGATGAGACCGAGGATGACAAAATAGCCGAGCACCCGGAGATAGAAGAAGGTCTTATTGAGATAGGGGTACTTGTGGTAGAGGAGATATTTGTGCGGATCCTCTTTGGCGGCGACGTGAATCGCATGCCGCAAATCGTGCTCGGCCTCGCCCTGCCCCATGGATTCGCCGGCGGCGGCCGGCACCTCGCCGGAGTCCTCATGCATGGCCAGCTCAATGACCGTCTGCTCCTTGCTCCACTCGTAGAGGGCATCCCGGAGATTGGGAATCATGATCGGGATGGCGAGCAAGAGCATGAACGGCACCACGCAGGCCAAGTTCTCAAAGACCCGCCGAACCGCGATCCCCCACCCGGAGTTCGTTGCGTTGTGTAAGAGCGTCCAGAAGAGGCCGCCGAGAGCCAAGCTGAAGAAATAGTAAAAGCCGAACAACCAAGAGTAGATGAATTTCTCTCTCAGGGGCGAAAAGAAAAGAATACCCGAGGCGATCAGGCCGATGAAGCCGATGGCGAAGGCCACCTTGCGGATCGGCGCCACCTTGTTCGCATCCAGGCGCTCGCCGTCTAGGGGCAACTCAATTGAGGAATGGGCACTCATGTTCGATGATTCAGTAAGGGAAAATGGGTTCTCAATTATTCTGCCGGCTGGTTCTCCGCTTCCCAGGCGTTGTAGGCTTCCTCCACATCGGCCGCGGGCATCTTCACCCGCTCTTGCAGGGCTCGCACGTAGGCCACCACGGCCCAGCGATCTCGCAGCGTGAGCCTCGCCTTGTAGCCCTCCATCAGGCCCTTGTTGCCATTGACCAGCACGTCGTAGATCCGGCCGTCGGGACGCTGGGCCCGGTCGGCCACCAGACCCGTGCTCAAACTCGTCGGCACGAGCCCATACTTGCTGATCACACCGGCGCCATTGCCGGATTCGCCGTGACAGATGGCGCAATAGATTTGGTACTTTTCCTGGCCGCGCTGGAGAAGGGCGGCGTCGACGGTGATCTCCTCCGGCATGCCATCACCGTAATACTCACCCATCATCCCAGTATTGAGATAATCATCGGCAAAAGCGTAGCCATCCAGATTGGGCGCGGCTCCCGCAGAGGCCGCCACCGCCGGCACCTCCCACCCCATGGGAATGGTTCCCGCGACCGGCTCCTGGGCCACCTGGCCGCTGGCAAAGAAGTCGCTCGACATCTGGGGATTGGCCTTGGCCTGGAGATCCATGTCGTTGAAGATCTCGATCGGCGACCGGGCGGACTTGCTGCCACGGAAACCGGCCACGCTGACAACCAGCGCGATGAGGACAAAATAACCTAGGAAGAAATAGCGCATGTCGTGGTCCTTTACCGTTAGGCGGATCCGGCGTCCTCGATGAGTTCGATGTTGCTCGCCCCAATCTCCTCGAGAAAGGCCCGCGTCTTTTCCCGATCAAATTTCTCATCGCGACGCTCGACCGACATGAGGAAACCGTCGTCGGAGAACTTCTTGAAGTTCTTCGAGGTGAAAAGCGGGTGATTCAGGCGCGGCAAGCCCATGAGCGCGAGACATCCGAACAGGCTGGCAAAAGCCGCGAACAGAATGGTGAGCTCAAACATGACGGGGAAGAAGGCCGGCACGGTGAAGATGTTGGTCGGCTTGGCCTGCACGATGGTGGGGTAGAGGGCCACCTGGGTGAAATACTGCATGCCGAAGGCCGTCAGTGTTCCGGTGGCGCCGCCAAAGAAGACGAACCACGGGAGGATCGACCGTTTCAGGCCCATGGCCTCGTTCATCCCGTGGATGGGAAAAGGCGTGTGGACATCCCAGCGCCGAAAGCCGGCATCACGCACTTTCTCGGCCGCGTGATACAAGGCGCTGGCTGAGGGGAACTCACAAAGGTATCCGTAAATCATCTTGGCTCGATCCGTTGAGTAAGCGTTCGTTAGGCGTTAGGCGTTCGACTTCGCCCCGTCGGTGTCAGGTTCTTTGTAATGCGGGTCCGACTGGGGGAGCACCCCTTTGACCTCCGACATGGCGATGACCGGAAGGAAGCGGATGAACAAAAGGAAGAGTCCCAGGAAGAGACCGAAGGTGCCGGCAAAGGTGATTTTCTCCACCCACGACGCCTTGTAGACATCCCAGGCGCCGGGCAGCCAGTCCTGAGCGATGGAGGTCACAATGATGACGAAGCGCTCGAACCACATGCCAATGTTGACGCACATGCAGACGCACATCACGACGACGATGTTGTAGCGGCACCACTTGAACCAGAAGACCTGGGGAGCGACCACGTTGCAGAACATCATGCACCAGTAGGCCCAGGGATAGTATCCGGCGTAGGCCCGGTTGGCGAAGGCGGCCATCTCATACTTGTTGCCCCCATACCAGGCGATGAAGAGCTCCATCAAGTAGGCGTAACCCACGATCGATCCGGTGAAGCAAATGATCTTCGCCATGTTGTCGATGTGCTTCGGCGTGATCAGGTCGTAGAGATTGTAGATCCGGCGCGCCGGAATCATCAGGGTCAAGACCATGGCGAAACCGCCAAAGATGGCGCCCGCGACAAAGTAAGGCGGGAAAATCGTCGTGTGCCAGCCGGGCACCGTCGACGTGGCAAAGTCAAAGGAGACGACGGAGTGCACGGAAAGCACCAGCGGCGTGGAGAGCGCGGCCAACAAGAGATAGGCCATCTCGTAGTGGTTCCAGTGGCGGTTGCTACCTCGCCAGCCAAGGGCGAAGACGCCGTAGAGAAACTTGCGAATGACACCCTTGGCCCGGTCGCGCAGTGTCGCCAGATCCGGCACCAACCCGAGATACCAGAAGATGACGGAGACCGTGAAGTAAGTCGAGACGGCAAAGACGTCCCACAACAGGGCCGATTTGAAGTTCTGCCAGATCCCATTGGCATTGGGGACAGGCGCGAGAAACCAGACCATCCAGAAGCGCCCGACGTGCACGCCGGGAAAGATGCCGGCACACATCACGGCAAAGAGGGTCATGGCCTCCGATGCCCGGTTGATCGAGGTTCGCCAGCGCTGCCGGGTGAGAAAGAGGATGGCCGAAATCAGAGTCCCGGCGTGGCCAATACCGATCCAGAAGACGAAGTTCGTGATGGCCCAACCCCAACCGACGGGATGGTTGTTTCCCCAGACACCGACACCGGTGACGATGAGGTAGACCAGCCCGAAGAGCAAGAGCCCCATGAGGGCCACCGAGGGCAGGAAGAGGACCCACCAGAGCAGTGGCTGGGGACCTTCGACCACCCCGCAGATGCGTTCCGTGATCCAGTTGTAAGAGCGTTTATTGAGCACCAAAGGCTCCCGCTCCATGGGGGTGGGGGTAACTCCGTCAGCCGTTGTCGATCCGTTAGCCATACTAGGTAGGTTCTGCGAGCGATAAAAGGATCAGTGAAGGTGCTTCGAGGTCGTGCCGACTTCGACACCGCCGGGCATCTTCAAATTCGGGTTCTTGATCCGCGCGAGATAACTCGTCCGCGGACGCGTATTGACATACTTCAACAGGTCGTAATTGCGCGGCGACTCCTTGTAGCGATTGACCGTGTCTTCCTCATTGCGGATGTTGCCAAACTGGATCGCATCCACCGGGCAGGCCTCCTGACAGGCGGACTTCACCACGTCCCGGCCAACCTTCGTCTTGTCCGAATCCCGCGCCGCGACTTTCTGAGCGATCTTCGCGCTCTCGATGCGCTGCACACAGTAAGTGCACTTCTCCATCACACCGCGCATGCGCACCGTAACATTGGGATTCTTTTGCAGCTGGACGACGCCCTCATCGTGGGTCGCGCCAAAGGGCCCGGCGTAGAGGTTGTTGTACTCCAAGCCCGGCATGGCCTGCATCACCAAGGGATTGCGCTTGTTGTAGTCGAAGAAGTTGAAACGCCGCGCCTTGTAGGGGCAGTTGTTGGCGCAGTAACGGGTCCCGATACAGCGGTTGTAGGCCATGATGTTCAGCCCGTCGTCACTGTGGACCGTGGCGTTGACCGGGCAAACCGCCTCGCAGGGAGCCGCCTCACATTGTTGACAGGCCACCGGCTGGGGAAGCACTTCCAACGCGTCCTCGTTCAGGATTTCGACCCCGCTGGACTCGACCTCGGCATGCTGATGATGGGTGGGATCGCTCTCCAATACCAAGGTCGGATCCGTAAAATAGCGATCCATGCGGATCCAGGCCATTTCCCGTCCACGCAAGACCTGGCCCTTTCCGACGATCGGAATATTGTTCTCCGCCTGACAGGCCACCTGACAGGAGCTGCACCCCAGACAGGAGTTGAGGTCGACCGTCATGCCCCACTGGTGCTTCTCATCCAGGTCATTGAAATGCACCGCACCGAGTGCGGCGCGCCCCTGGGGCTTGTAGAGGTGCATGTTCTCCGGGATGTGGGAATCCATCCCGATGGTCTTGGCAAAATCCGGATCCTCCCGGTAGTGCTCCAGCGCACCATCACGGACGATCTCGCGACCCTCCATGCTGTTGTGCTCTTGGGTCAATGCCAGTTCCTCCCACTTCGTGATGACCACCTCGCCGTTGTGCGGCGCGTGATTGGCCTCGGGCAATTCCGGATTGAGTTCCGCCGTCCGCTCCAGGATCGATAGCTTGGCCCCTTGGGCGTAATAAGGCGTCACCGAGGTCCGCATGCTGAAGGCATCGAAACCCGTGCCGTAGCCCACGCGGCCACAGACCCGCTGTCCATAACCGACCTGTACGGTCACGCAATTGTCGGCATGACCCGGAGCCTGCAGCGCCGGGAAGTAACCCTCGCGCCCGTTGAAACTCAACTTCACTCGCTGGCCGTCCTTCTTCAAGCCGAGCGCGCGAAACGTTCCCACGCTCATCAAGGCGGCATTGTCCCAGGTCAGCTTGGTGATCGGATCCGGCGTCTCTTGCAGCCAGCCGTTATTCACATAGCGACCATCGTAGACCTTGGAGTCGGGCACAAAACGCACTTCCAGAGAATCCGGTCCGGAAGGAGCGGAAACCAGTTCCCCGGCACTCGCCTCAGCCCCGCTCACCGAGACCACGGCAAAGGCTGAATTGGCCAGGAATCCGTCCCGCAGACAGTGATTCCAGGCCTGATCCACATCGCCGTCGATGCCTAGCGTGTTGGCGAAGGTCTCCCGCACCGCCTCGTACTCGGGCGACGGGGCTTCGCTCATCTCCGCCACGGGACCGGCGTCTGCACTCGGCGCCTCCGGCACTTCCGTGACCGGCGCGTCCTGCAACAGTTTGAGCAGGAGAGAAATCTCGGACACCCCGCCCATCAGCGGGTTCACCATCGGCTGGATCACGGAATACGTTCCATCCGCTGCCCGCACGTCACCCCATTCCTCGAGGAAATGCGTCCCGGGCACGTGCCAGTCGGCCAACACCGCCGTGTGGTTTCGATTGAAGCCCAGCTGGAGATAGGTCGTCTTCTCGATGATCTCGGCCCAGCGATAGTCGTTGGGCCCATCGAATACCGGATCCGCCGGCGTCGTGCTGATCACCGTAGTGATTTCATCGGCATTGACGGCCTGCCGCAAATCCGCCAGGGACCCAAAGGCCCGCTGCGGGTTTTGCACCACATTCACCGTCGTGCCCAGCGCGCCCAGACTCTCGTTGATCGCCGCGACCAGAGCATGGACCTCGGCGGGCTGCTGCGCCCCCGCCAAAACCAGTGCTTTTCCTGCCGCCGCCCGAAGATCTTCCGCCGCCGGCTTGATCCACTGGGCCAGGCGCTCATCGGTTTCGGCCGTGACACCCGCCACGCCTAACTCCTGGGCCAGCGCCGCGGCCACCCGGGCCACCTGACTCGCCGGGAGACGCAGGCGATGATCCGCCATGCTTCCCGTCATCGTAAATGCGGGCTCCACCACATAGAGGCGACTCATCTCCTCATTTGTCCGCTGCACCCAATCGCCATTGGCCAGACGATCCGGACGGCGATTGATCGAGAATCCGAAGGAGGCGTTACCGCCCACGGGATCGAGACCGAGAAAATCAGAGTCCAGGGACAAGACCCGAGTCGCCTGATCCAGACGAGGCACCAGCGCGAGATCGGCTTGGCCAAAAGCCCTCTCCAACCCCTTGCGGACATTGTCCAGATTGAAGGCCTCGTAACGAAAGAGCTTCACCTGGGGAAACTTTACCACAACCTCACCCAGGAGCCGATCACGGGTGGGAGACGTCCCCTCGCCGACCAAGAGGGCCACACCCTTTCCTTGATCCTCCGCCGCCTGGACACGGATGGCCTCAAGCGCGGCGTGAAAAGCTTCCGCCGAAGATTGCTCGCCCTTGGCGAGATAGTAGCGCGAACGATCGGGATCGTAGAGATTCAGCACCGATGCGGGCACCTGGTGATCCGTCCCCGAAGTACTCTTGGATTCACCGTCAACCTCGATCTGGTTTACCGGGTGCAGCGCATTGCCCTTGAGCGAGGTCGGCCGGCCCTCGTGCGTCGTCGCCACCACGGGCGAACAACCGCCCAATCGCGGCATCGCCGTGGCATAAAAGAGCGGCTTCCCCGGCACGACCCATTCCACCGCCTTGGT
>JANQJH010000029.1 GCA_028281705.1 Verrucomicrobiales bacterium | reverse complement strand
CCAGCACCACAGGGTGTCGATAGTCGACGTCGTAGACGAGCGAGCCGACGCGCAGCTCGCGGGTCACGGCCGCCACGGCGGACAGCGCCGTCGCCGGCTCCCACTGCTTGGAGAAGTGGTCGGGGCAGAACACGCTCGAGTACCCGAGCGCCTCCCAGTGCTCGAGCCCTGCGGTGGTTGTTGCGCCCCGCCCTGCGGTGGTTGTTGCGCCCCGCCCTGCGGTGGTTGTTGCGCCCCGCCCTGCGGTGGCTGTTGCGCTCCACCCTGCGGCGGTTGTTGCGCTCCGCCCTGCGGCGGTTGTTGCGCTCCGCCCTGCGGCGGTTGTTGCGCCCCGCCCTGCGGCGGTTGTTGCGCCCCGCCCTGTGGCGGCTGGGTTCCTCCTTGAGCCGCATTCGCTTCCATCGGAACTCCCGCGACGCTGCTGATAGCGGCATCCGTTTGGCGATTGTCAGTCACTCGAACGGTGTAGGAGACCTGAGAGTCACCTGACAAATTGAGAGAGGCCAGGTCGATCTCGCCTTCTGCCTGAACTTCCGTCGCATTCTCCTGATCACCGAGATCAATGGGAATCGATTGAACGAGTTGGGGTTCTTCACCGGGAGCCGTCACACTCACCAGGAGCTCCGCCTTTTGAATCCCAAAGTCGTCCTTGGCCTCGAAGGGCACTTTGACGATCTCTGATCCATCATAGATCTGGTTCTCGTCCGCTCCAGTATCGGTGAACTCCAGTTCCGGCGGAAGGTCTTCGTATACGTGGATCGACGCCCGAGGCTGATTCTTGTTCTCCAGGCCATGCCGATCGACGATTTGAATCTCGAAGTGGATGGTCTCCTCCAACGTCGTGGCGAAGCGACGCCCTTGGTCAGTCGCTTCCGCAGGAACGCTGGCGCCGTGATGGAAAGTCAGTTGTGCTTTGGTTAAGGGACGGTCCGATTGAAAGACCAATTCGAAGGCGCTCCCCGCGATCGCACTCGATTGCCTGGGAAGGGTCTCCTGCACCACGGTGGGCAATTGGGTGTACTCCGGCGGCACGATCTTCATGGAGATGCCGGTTAGTCTCGGGCGGGAGAGGACACGAACCTGATGCCACTCCGTCTGGCCATCCCCGGCGCGGAACCGGTATCGAAAATCGCGTCGCGCAATCGGCATCGCATGACTCACCACTCCAGTCTCACTCACCACCTTGAGCGGGATCTCCTCAACGAGGCCACCCGTTTCTTCGATCCAGAGTGTGGCCTCCTCGGACACTCTACCCGACACCGTGGCCGTCAAGGTCACCGGCTCGTCTACGGGAGTGAAAAAGTCGCCGCGATCAGCCGTGATCTTGGCCAAACTGATATTCGATCCCGGGGCGAGAAATCGCTGCAATAGAACCATGGCGCGCTGGCTGTCCGCGAGAAAGAGAATGGCGCCTAGAGCGCACATCACGCCAAAGGCCACGAGCGCTTTCTTGAGGTGCCGGCGGGAGACGACTTTCTGCGCTTCGACGCGTGGGGCCAGGTCTTCCGCTTCCTCACAAACTTGCGCGATGAGTTCGGGAGAGCCCAGCATGACCGCCGCGTCCTTGCTTTGTGTCAGACCGGTGACGGTCGACCACCTCTCCTGGAGATCGGGTACCGCAGCATCAACGGATCGTGCCAGGGCAC
Organism: Verrucomicrobiales bacterium; assembly: GCA_028281705.1. Lineage (GTDB taxonomy): Bacteria > Verrucomicrobiota > Verrucomicrobiia > Verrucomicrobiales > DEV007 > JAACDM01. The sequence continues at coordinate 4,271 of JANQJH010000029.1, read as the reverse complement.
GCAGTTGAAGCCTCTTTAACAAGGGAAAGATTCCCCAGATGAGCAAGGAGACGGCCGCGAGAACGAAGGTCGTCGCCGTCACCCCCCAGCGCGCCGCCGGGGCGAAGAGGACAAAGAGAGCGTCGATCATCATGGCCAGGGCCAGGAGACCCAGAAGAAAAGCGATGATCTTCAACGTGCCGGTGATCAATTGCACCCGGCGCTCCGCTCGTCGAACGGCGCGTAGTTTTCCAAGGACCGATTGAGGTACTTGACGAATCACTGAGCTGGTGCTGTCCATGGTTGTTAGGGTTTCGTTTAAGGTTCGAGGGGAACGGATCGATCGTCAGACGAGACCGAGAGCTTTTCTCCCAATCCATTCCGCAAGGAGGAGGGCGAGGATGAGCCAGATGCACAGCCACCGGTTCCACAATGGCTGTCGACTGACGCTTTCCGACGTGATGGGCGACAGTTCTAGATTTGTCAGAATTTCCTCCACACTCGCGGGAGCGGCGACCACGCCCTCGGAGGCATCCGCAATGGATCGCAGAAGCGCGGCATCCGCCAGGGGCACGCGCAGCTCGGCGGAGTCATGAGGATCGATCATGAGATCGTGCACGATGGGGTCGCGGTACTTTTCCTCACGCAGAAGGCGCTGAATGGCCGGGCCGCGCGCCTCCAACTCAATCTTGCCGGGTGGCAAATCCGTGAGAAGAGCCCGATAGACCCCGAGCATTCCCCGATCGGGCCGAAAGGAGACGGTTTGCACCAGTTCGCCATCACTCTTGACCATGAGCTGGGGCGCCGCCTTGGCGACGGGCAGGCCGTTCAACTCGTTCAGGCGAAGCCGCACACTCACATCCGAGCGGTAGGGATACCGCGTCTTGTCCGTACTCAGTTTGACGGTGCGCGAACCGCCGCCGAGATCCCGCGCGATGGCCCAGCGAAACAATTGGCCCCAAAATCGATGATGATACTCGTCTCCCTTGCGATAGCGCAGTTGATAGGACACCGGCGCCGAAAGATAGACCACACGCCCCTTGCCCACGTATTGCCAGCAGAGGAAGGAGAGAGCCTGTCGTTGCCGGCTGGCCACCCAGTCAGCCTGGATCAAGACATGAGCCGTGGGCTTGGGAATGGAATAGGGTGAGAGATCGTACACTGGTAACTTGGCGCTCACGCGCTCCCAGACGTTCAAGCTTCGAATCTCGTCCCCGGCAACCAATACGGGTGGCGCCGTGGTTCCCTCGGCCGTGACGGTGAGCTGGTAGCCGGACCTTGCGATGTTGGCCCGGCGTTTCTCCACGGGAAAGAGTTCGCCCACCGGCGAATTGAAGAATTGGGCGGGCATGGAATCTCCGGCGATGAGGATGAGGTTTCCCCCAGCCTCCACGACCCACTGCCGCAGCACCGCCTGATGGGCGGGTGTGAGCTCCGACGGGGTCAGATCTCCGAGAAGGGCCACACGATACCGGCTCCACTCCTCCAGCGTGCGCGGCAGGTCCATGTCGGGCCGGATTCGTCGCCCACGATACCCGTGCTGGGGTTTGAAGAGGACATCGTCCATGTGGATCTTGCGATCCCGTTGCAGGATCGATTTCAGGTAGCGGTACTCCCAGCGCGGCAATCGATCGGCTAACAAGATCCTGAGTTCGTCATCGATGACGTGCACCTTGACTTCCTCCGCGTTGTTCTCCTCACTGAATTCGTCAACGACGGGTTTGACTCGCAACTTCAAATCATGGCGCCCGAGTTCCATCGCCCGCCATCTCAGGGTCACGCGATGGTCCTCCATGGCCTGGGCCACTTCGAAGACCTGCTGATCCAGGGTTTCCCCTCTCCCATTCACCAGTTGCACGACCAGTTTTTCCCCCTGACAATCATGCGCAGTCACGATCCCCTCCACCACCAAGGTGTCCTTCTGGATGACCGACTGGGGATAGTTCACATGATGGAGGAAGACGTCACGCCGAAGACGGGTATCTCCAATGGGGACGAGCACGGTGGCCAGCCCTTTCAGGCTTGGGGCCAATTCTCTGGGTGAATCGCCCGTGTTGTGCACGCCATCAGAGACGACAAGAACGGCATCCAACTGCTGGGCCGCGGCCAGGCGGTTCACCTGTTTCATCCATGAAGAGGCATCCGTACCTCGTTCAGGCTCCGTCTCAAAGGAAGTGAGCGGGCTCCAGCCGCCCCGTCCAAGGGCAACGGCTTCCCGGTCAAAACGATAGCGTTGGACCCGCACGTCCTCGCCCAGTTTCTCGATCCACTGCTCCTCCGCGTTCTCCAGCCAGGTCACCGCTTTCTCCAGGCGGGTGGCGGCGCCGGGCTCGGTGTTCCGCGATTCGGCCCGCTCATAGGCAAGATCCGTGAGGAGCCGCAGTCGGTCGGCGTGCTGTTCCAGCCGCGACCGCAGCTTTTCCACCGCCTCTTTGTCCGCCAGCGTGGGGCGAGACCGTTTCGGCAAGGCGCGGATCGCGGGAAAGAGCGTATCCGCAAAATCCTTCCGCAGGGCATCGATCTGGCCGAGTTCTTCGGAACTGAGATCGAGGGATCCGGTGCGGAGATTGTCCAGATGGGACAAGGCGCGTTCCACCGCCTCGACCGCCGCGGCCTTCGAATGCCTGAGAGAAAAGGCGGCGGCCACGAGGGCGCCGTGCGCCTCGTCGAGCAAGACCCGCATGGAAGAACCATCCGTCTCCAGCGCCTCCTGCCATCGCTGACGATCGCCGGACTCATCCCCGGGGTCTACCAGAGTCATGCTGGCACTGGTATCGAGAAAGATGCCAACGGTCTTGGGCTCGTGTTTTCTCTGGGTCAAGACATCCGTGGGTTCGGCCAGTGCCCAGAGCACCAGAAGCAAGGTGGCCAAACGCAATCCAAGAAGGGCCCATGCCGCGCGCGGCCGATTGATGAGCTGACTCTCTCGCCAGGCAAAGAAGATCAGGAGCGCGCTAGCAAGCGCACCAATGCACCCTAACTGGACCAAACTCAATCGGCCTTCCCAAGCAAACTGTTGCAAACTTTCTGTCCAGGCTTCCGGCATGGCGCGTTCGGATATTATTATTGGGCCCTGGTTAGGCGGGCTCCAGGTTTGGTTAGGGTTCGGCTCTTGGCGATGGACCACGCGAGTGCGGATTCTCCCACGAGGAAGAGAATGACTCCCATGAGCAACCAGAACCAGAGAGGCTCCTGGCGTCGAGCCACATCGCTCTCCAAGGCCAGGGTTCTTGGGGCGGACTCATCGTCAAAACGCATGGCGGCACGCTTCCTCAAGTGCTCCATCATCTCATCGTCCAGTGCCGCGAGATCGGATTCCCCGGCGTCGCGCTCCACGCGGAAAGGATGCTCAGAAATCACCCGTCCGTTGCTCGAGACGGCCATTCGATAGTTCCCGGGAATCACGGTTTCGGTAGCCCGGACAAACTTTCGGCCATCGGAATCACCCAGGATCGCTACCGGGATCGCGGGGCCATCGGGGGGCGTGAGATTGACCTGATCCACCACAGGTCGTTCAGGCAAGCTCAGTTCGTAAGCCTGGCCGCGCGTGAGGTTGAATCGCGGCAAGCCCGGTTCCGCCAAGTACCAGAGCCATTCGTAAACCATAGCGACGTAGACCTGGAGGATGGGAAGATTGCTCCACGAGCGATCCAGCGGGAAGCTCTGGAGAAGGACCCGCCCGTTGCCCACATTCTTCTCCACCACCAGTGGATGGCCCGAACCTCCGCGCAAGAGCACCGAGAGATCGCGCGGCAGGGGCGATCGATAAGTGAAACGGCGATAGACGCGCACCTCGTCCAAGTCGAGACGTTCGGTATCAGCGAGCAAGGCCGTCGCTGGGTGGAGTTGCGTCGGCGGGGAGACGGACTCGTAGCGTTTCTGCTGCCGGGCATCTCCGACCGCCGAGGCCAGCGCTACGGGAGCGAGCTGCCAATGCCGATTGAGCAAGAGATCATTGAAAACATGAGGCGGCGTCTCTGGGCTGGGCGCCAACCACAATCCTCCACCCCGCCGAACAAAATCGTGGAGAGACTTCACCATTGATGGCGTCAAACCTGTGATCTCTGTCAGGATGACTGCCCGGTATTCGGACAATTTCACTTCTTCGAGCGCCGAGGCGAGAATGCGCCGGCCACGAAACACGCCGCTATCATCGTCTCCATTGCCAAACGAACCGAGAGCGGCCTCGAGGTAGCGCGAGGCGGAATCGTCACCCTCGCGGGTTCCCTCGACCACGAGTAGCGGGATCCCGGCAGCGACTTCGACGTAAGTGACCGCACTGTCATCCGCCG
>JANQJH010000017.1 GCA_028281705.1 Verrucomicrobiales bacterium | reverse complement strand
TGCGGGTTCGCGCCTCCGATCCGGACGGGATCGATTCCCTCACCCTCACCTACGCCATCAACGGCGGCACCCTCTTCTCCGGCGGCACACACGTGATCGACATGCAGCAGGAGGAAGATGATCTCTACGCGGCGACGATTCCGGGAAGACCGGTTGATGACTTGGTTAGAATTCACGTGACCGCCACGGACACCTTGGGCAACACGAATTTCTTTCCCCGCGAAGGCCCGGATGCCCGTGCCATGTATGAAGTCGTGGATGATGCGGAATTGGAGGATGGCCCCCATCGCTTTCGCGTACTCATGGAGAAGAAAGATCGCGATTTCCTCTTCGAGGATGCCAACCGCATGAGCAACGACCGCATCGGCGGCACCGTGATCTACAAGGACATCGCCTATCACAACGTCGGCATCCGCTTGAAGGGTAGTGCCTGGGCGAGAAACAACACTCCCTTCCAGGGCCTCAACGTTCGCTTCGACCCCGAACATCCGTTTCGCGGCGTGCATGAAACGGTCTCCCTGGAGCGCGATCCCGGCAAGGGCGAGATCGTGGCCCAACACTTGTTCTACGCCGCAGGCGGCAAGCTGCCGAGCTACTACAACGATGTCGTGCAGCTCGACTTTGACCAGCCAAGCTTCACCGGCCGCGTCCTCCTCCTCATGGGACGCACCTCGGGGCCCTTCCTGCGGGGCACTTTCGACAATGCCAGTGAGGGCACTGTCTTCAATCTGGAACTGCTCTACACGCCACAGGCCACGCTCGACGGGCGCCCGGAATCGCCCAAACGCCCCTTCCCCTACACCCACGACAACGGCCGCTACGACTTCCGCGTCATGGGCGATGACAAGGAGGCCTACCGCTGGGGCTTTCAAATCCGAAGCGGCCGCGACCGCGATCAGTATGGGGCCATTGTCAGAGCCGCTCGCGCCATGGAGGAGGAACTCGCTTTCGATGCCGCCACGGAGGCTGCCTTTGACATCGACCAGTGGACGCGGGCCTTTGCCATGATGGCGCTCAATGGCAACGACGATTTCTACACCCGTCTGTGGGAACACAACCTCCGCCTCTATCATCGCGCAGAGGACGACCGTCTGCTGGCCCTCCCCTGGGACTTCGACCGCGCCTGGCGCCTCGCTTCCAGTTCCCCCCTGATCGGCAAACGAAACAACAACGGTACGGAAGTGACCATTCCCCTCCTCCTGGAACGCCCGGCGAACTTACGGCGTTTTCACGGCCACCTTCTTGACATGCTAGACTCCGTCTACAACGAAGATTACGTTGACCGATGGGCGAGACACTACGGATCTCTCTTTCGCAGCAACTTGAACAGTGTGACCAGCTATGTCCGGTCCCGCGCGAACTTCGCCCGCAACCAATTGCCCGACCCGGTCGACTTCGCCATTACCACCAACGGCGGTGATGATTTCTCCACGGATCAACCCTTGGTGACTTTGCAAGGACGCGGGTGGATCGATGTCGATGAAATCCGTCTCCAGAATGAGTCCTTTTCCCTGCCCCTGACCTGGCGCAACGCCTCCAGTTGGTCCCTGGATATCCCCGTCACGGTCGGAGCCAATGCCATTCGCCTGGAGGCCTTCAACCTCCGGGACGAACCCGTTGGGACGGCAAGCATCACCGTCACCGGAACGGCGACTGAGGTTTTTGCTAGGAGCGACAATCTGACTATCTCAGAGATTCATTATCATCCAGCGGACAACACCCCAACGGAGTTCATCGAACTGTGGAATCGCAGTGATGCCACGGTGCTCCTTGAAGGCACGCGCTTCGATGATGGCGTCGTTTTCACCTTCGACGACCTCACCCTCGAACCGGGCGAACGCGCCGTCCTCGTCCAGGACAGTGCGGCATTTACCGAGGCCTACCCCAGCGGGGGGCGCGTTTTGGGGCAGTTCCAAGGCCGTCTCAACAACGGAGGAGAAACGCTCCGCCTCCTCGCCGCCAGTGGCGCCCTCATCGCAGAAATCACCTACGGCGATGACGAACCCTGGCCCGCGGACGCCGACGGCGGCGGGCGCAGCCTGGTTTATGTCAGTGGCGACACCAATGAGGCCGCCAGCTGGACGGTGAGCCCGGAAGAGGGAGGCAGTCCGGGCACGGGTACGCCCGATACGGCGACGCCCATCGACTACGCCTCTTGGAAACAATCCCACGGCATCACCGACGATGACGGCGACGAGGATGGCGACGGCCTGACCAACCTCATGGAGTACGCCTTGGGCGGGCATCCGGAGGAAAACTCCGCGCACACGCTGCCCCGCTTCATGCCCGACGGCACCTTGAGAATCACCAAACGCGCCGGAGCGACTGATCTTCAGATCTCTCTGGAGGTTTCCCCGGATCTCGTGCAGTGGAGTGCCGTAGAAACCTTCAAGGTCGTAAGCACTGTGAATGAAAACGGCCGCGTGATTGTCTCCTATAAAGACGAAAGCGAGGAGCGTGGCCACCAGGTTTTCATTCGGCTGAGAACTCTCATTGCGGATCCACTATAACCAACTTCAATCCGACGCCCTCGCGGACCCCCGGAGTTCAACTGAAGGAACGCCGCGCTTTTTCGCTAGCGGATCGACATACCAGCGATAGTCTCCTTGATCGGAAAAGAAGAGATACAGGCGGTGTGCCCGCACCCATTCCTGCCATTCCTTCGCCGATTTCAGTCCATGGGTTTCTTCCGGTCCGTATCGACGAAGAAGTCGTTTCGCCGATTCGGATAGAGTTGAATCGCTCAATGCGGCGACCGTCTTGGAAAAGAACTCTAAATCATCGATCGGAGCGCCCAGCAGTTTCGCTTCCACATCCACCTCCAATTTCTGACTCTCGTCCGGATGTAGGTAGGGCCGGTTCTCCGCGTACCACTGGCGTACTTCCTCCTTTTCCAAGGTCACCAGTTTGTCCTGGGTCTTCGCGCTCAAGAATCGCCAAGCAGCGTCCACGTCGCCTTTGTCTTTGAGGCGCCGATCGAGATACGTTCGAGGATAGGCGACCGTGCCGCCGAAAACGGACGGAGTGACGGCAATGGGGCGGTCTTCCGTGAATCGACTGATATAGGCGATGCAGTTCAACAGCAACTTCTGGCCGATTTCATTCATTTCTGCGGGCGACTGTTCGAACCCAAAATGTAGCAGGTTTCCTTGTCGCCAGAGCGCGGCGGCCGTCGCCGTTTTTTCGTTCTCGCCGCCACTGAAAACTTCAACATCGGGATTGTTATCAAATCCGTCCGTGTAGGTACACCAACCCGCGTCCCATCGCCGCTGGAGCTGTCTCACCAAGGGAAGCATCTCGACTCTCGGATCAGGGACCGCCGATTTGAACGCGGTCGGCGTGGCTCGCTGGATGACGGCGGATGTGTCGATTGAGAACGGTCGGTCGAAAACGATGTGCTCGCGTAGCCCGTACGCGAATGGATAGAGGCATGCTCACCCGGATCCACCGCGAAGGCTCCACGCCACGGCGAGATTGAGTCCCGCGCTCCCCAGCAGCACCGTTGGCTTGTTCCAGGTGGATCGAGTTCCCAGCGGGCTGCCCATTCCCCGTTCTAGCCGAGCTTCCGACGACTGCGGCCAATCTAGAAGCACCACGTCGAATCCCTTTGCTCGCTGCGGCTGAAAATTCTCCCTCGATGCGAACTCGACCGAACCGACGTTCATCTCCAGAAAGCCCGTAAACTCTTGAGCCCGGGCGCTTTCGGAGTCACCTACATAGAGCAGCTTCAATCGGTCGAGGTCCGCGGCATCACCAGATGGGACACCCATTAGTAGGAAGATGGCGATTATTTTCAGAACATGTGATGGCTTCATAGGTCTTTCGGTTATCGGCACCACCGCCAGGTCGAACCGACCCAGCAGCAACGCTCGTTATTTATCTTCTTGAATCTCCAGTATCGTCTCCAGTGGAAGTTCGGCGGGTGGCCAGCAGACGGAATCATTGCAAATCTGGTAACCGATTCTGCATTCTAGCGTTTTGCCTACAGCCACGGCACCTTTCGGTAGTTGGATGGCTCTGCCAAAAACGACCTCATCCCTGTAGACAGGTGTTCCGGCTTTCTTGACGGCGTCCGACGCCACCCAATCTCCCTTCGGTTCGAATCCCTCCGGCAGATCGAGCTTAAGCGTCGTCGCCGCCGGATTCTCATCGGGATCGCCCATCGGGTAGACATGGTGGCCGTCGAGCAGGCGAAGCCGAATAACCAGCGCAAAGGCTCCGCCCGCCTCCCGATTGAGCGGAATCGCTTTCATGCTCCCGGTCAGCCGACGTTTCTCATTGGGTTCCCCGGGATCCGGAACGGCTTTCGCCAGGTTTTTCAAATTCCCACCTGGCAAGGGCATGGCTACAGCACGCTGGAGCGGCCCCTCCGTGCCCTTCGTAGCGTCGGTTGCGATGCCGGTGGGGCGGGGTTCTGGATCCAACTTGATGACGTGCTCCTCCGGGCCAGCGCCTACCGGGATATGTCGCCGTCTGATATATCCGGGCTTGCTCACATTGATCGACACGACACCTTCCGGCGCCGTCGTCCAGACAACTCGTCCCTCCGCATCAGATCGGAACTCCCAACCCGGATGAGTGTAGTTTTCCCACTCCCAAACAGAAACGGCCGCGTTGGCGATCGGCTTCTCCTCCGTGTCCGTGATTCTTAAAGAAATCGTCGAAGGTGCCTTCAGTCGGATTTCCACTGGTTCCATCCCCTTGCGGATATCTAGCATGAGTGTGGCGGGCGCCCAGGAATCCGCTTCAGCGACTAACATGCGTTTACCGACGTTGAGTAGATCCAACTGGAAACTGCCCGTGGATTGCGTTTCCACAGACGGATTATCGTCCCACGTCCTCACACCCCACTCACCTCCGACAATCACTTTTGCTCCCGCGATCGGAGTTCCTGCTGGATCCACAACGATTCCCTTGAGGCGACAGAGACCCTTCATGCGAACGACGGATTTTAGCGCCTGAAGGGCTTCGACGGACAAGTCTTCAGGTTTGCCGCCGAGCATCTTGAAATCCGGATGCTGAACCTCCACTCGAATGTAGCGCACGTCCGCTGGAACAGCATCGGACTTCCATTCGCCGGACAACGAAGCTGTCGCCGCTAAGTCAGATGCAGGAATGCGCGGGCCGGCGAGGGATTGCGGGATGCTCAGCGCCACCTTCACCTCGGGAATTGGAGTTCCGTTCTCGTCCACCACGACTCCGCCGATCGGTCTGCAAGCCGGCACCGCGACCTCCTCTCCCCGCCCAATGAATTGACGCCCACCGTCCTCGCGATAGCTGAACCGCCACGGTACGTACCCGGGCTTCCGAACTGTAATCATCGCAGCTTCTCCGCTTTCCAACGTTGATGACGAGCGGAAATATCCCTCGCGATCCGTCGATCCGTTTTCCACCGCTTGGTCCTCAGATAATCCGGACATCTCCAACTCGATTCGAGCGTCCACCAATGGAGTGCTCAACTCTTTGTCCATCACTCGGAAAGTGATGTTGGTGTCAGCCACAGATCGACTCCAACTCAAGAGGAACCAAACCGAAATCAGAACGATCGTTTTTCTTTTTTTCATGAAATTTCCGTTTCAGCTCTTAGCATTGATTTCTGCCAGATCGGAAGGCAGCCTCAGTAGCGCGAATCGCCATCAGACGTTCTGGGGCCACGGATTGATACTCGGCCGTAGTCTATACGATCGCTACCGCCAGAAGACAAATAAATCGGTTCGAATTCACGAAAGGCGCGACCAAATGCGATGCAGTTCGATTCTTGGCCAGATTGTTTGTCCGGATTTGGAGAAATCGGACAATGCGCTGTAACTACGTTTCTCCTGGCGTCGCCGTGACGACCAACAATGTTAGATTCCCAACTTGCGGACGTAACAGAATTCTCAATGGTCATTCTCCTTTATCTGACGGTTTATGGGCTGAATTGAGGAGGAAGGTGAGGGTCTTGAAGTAATCCTCTTCCCAGGCCGATTCCGGCACACCCTGTGGCCGAGCGCGAACATGACAAAGAATGCAGCTAAAATTTTTCTGCGTGTAAGATTCCAATGCGGTGTTCACTAGATTGTTGGTGTTCGTATAAACTCCGGTAGTGGGTCCTTGATGGCCGTTTAGATCAAGCCCCTCGAAAACATTCGAGGAATCCGACGGGATAGGTTGGTAAATAGTGTATCCTGGATGCTTGTTTTGCGTTCCGATCAATTCGTAATATTGATATACCGAAGGCGCGAGCTTATCCTGATAGTCCCGGTTTAAATCGTTGATCGCGGGGCTCAACGTTTGTGACCTAGCTCGAAAAATGGGAATGAGATTCAGCTTCGGAGGATTCTCGTTGTCTGGCGGCTTGATGATCTGAGGAATCGATCCTTTGAATCCAAATTCATTCTGAATGGGGTCGCCATCATGACCAAGATTAAAGGTCGGATGTTTGGGAGGGTTGCCGCCTGGCTTCTTGATGGCAACATTGTCAACCTGCTCGAATGTCGCAGCGACATAGCCTCTTTTCGTCTTAGGCTCGCCTGTTTTCGGATGGAGGCTCTTGATATGTGTGTAGCGCAAAATGTGAAGGGCAACCAAGCCCATTAGATGCGAACCTCCCGCGTCATTACGTACAATTCGCCGATGCAGATAGCGATCATGGTGGTCCTCTTCTTCGAGAACACGCCAGGCGGCCTTCACATCAATCATGCCCGGATCATCCGGCTGCAAATAAGATTCCCCTCCGTAGGGTGGGCGCTTGAATCCTGGCCTTGGTGCGCTGGGATCTCTCCGCTGTTCCGGCGTGGGCACATGTTTGATCGTTTCTTCAACGGCAGCAATTTGCGTGCTCGCATCGTAATACTTGTGGTATTTGATATACTCGAAAAAAGACCGGTTAATCGCGACCTCGTAGCGAACATAGTTGCCCCGCCAATCAACGAGAGGTCCGGTGGCGGCATCAAAGAAGTAGGGCTGGTTAATGTCGGTAGCATATTCCCCGAAATTCTTCGAATATCGAAAAAGTTCGCGATACCTCATGGGATCATTACCAGTTTGGACGAGCTTGGCGGGGAGAGGCCGGGGCGAATTCCAGTCAGGATAGTTCTTCCATTGATCGGGATAGAGAAAAACTTCTTCAGGTTCCTTGTAGGTTTCCCAAACGGCGAAGGCCATGCCGTCCGCTGTATTTCCCGTCTGATCTAAGATGCTTTTGCTGGTGTCGGGAGTTCCTCGCGTGCCGGCAATGATTCTCTTCCCATCGCCAGATAGCTCTAGCTCTTCGTTGGGCCAGCTAATCGCGATGAAGGATTTCCATATGTAGTCATAGAACAACGCTTGAATCTCATCGGGACTCTTGGCTTGAGTGAGATCGAGAATGCCAGGCAGCTCCGGACTGAGCTCTCCTTGTCCCGCGGCCTCTTGGACCTCTGTGAGAACGAGAAAAAATAGGCAGACGCAACGTATGACAGCGTTCATAACAAAACTATATGAAATCGCGTGGTCGATGTCGAGCTTGAACGAGGAGAGCGTCCATAGGGAACTGATGGATCGAGCCGATCGAGTTTGATTCGAGCATTCTCTGCCGGGAAGCGCCGGCCCGAGATTCGGAGCCCGGCAGGAACTATTTTGTGCCCAATGCCCAAATCACTCCGAATTGTAAAAAGAATGCAAGAAATCGACCGGAAAACCGCGCGCTGGCAACTGATGTTCGCATACGGACGGACCCGCCCCACTGCCGGACTGAACGCTCAACCCAGATTGATCATAATCACCTTACTTATAGCAGCTTATGTCCAAGACACCAGTTGGCACGGAGTCTGCGGCACCAGATACTTTTCCAAGGATGCGCCAAGTTTTTGACCTTAGCTATGTTGTGTGTTAATGAGTTAATACAATCATACAATAACATCATGGTGCAAGCCGATACTCGCGTCAAGATAGATTACCGAACTTGGAGCAACTCAGATCTCCAATTCGTGAACGGTCGACCTTGACTGAGGAGACACACCTACAAACAGACAAAGTTGCTATGCTAGCGATAAACAACAACGATTGGACGCCTAAATGGAGACGGCGGCTCATTGGAGGATTTTTCTTCGCTGTCCTCGTTGGCTATTCGATGCGTCTAGCGATACCGCTAGAACGTCTCTCATCGGAATCAAAAGAGATTCGTTCAGATATTCCCATGACTCGACAGGAGATTGAACCTGAGGTGAGCGAGATTTCCTGGGGGCTCGACGATATCTTTGCCGGACCAAGAGCGCAGTTTCATGTGAGACTCGCAGGCTTCCTCTCATCATGCTCTTCTGACGAGACCGCGGGATTGATGGCTGCCATCGTAGAAGATGGGACTTGGGATACTGAGATCGTCTGGTCCGCCACCATGCTGGCCTGGACCCATTCCGACGCGGATGGAGCCATCGATTTCTCTCGCAAGGTAGCCGAAGCCGAAGATCACCGCCGCGAATTTGACAGGCTGAGCCTAACCCTTGGCGCCTGGGCTAGTCACGATCCGGGAGAGGCCCGCGTGGCGGCAGAAAACGAGGAGGGCGTTCGCGCACTTGTTGAAGTGATCAAGGTGATGCTTGAGAGCGATATCGGTCTGGCCGTGGACACCTACCAATCCAATCGAGACCGGGAATGGGAGGCTGACGACGACCCTCTGACGATCATTGCCGAAGCTCTGGCGGCGACAAACGATCCTCAGCGGGCGGTCGCCTTCCTGGAACGCAACGCTGGAGATAACCCTAACTATCCTGTAGCCGCGGAGAAGATCGCGCTGCAATGGGCCAAGCGAGATCCGGAAGCCGCCTTGGTGTGGGTGCGCCGTCTCGACAAGCCTTCCGAGAGAGCCGATCTGCAAGATGCCATCATCGAGAGCCTGATCAAGGAGGACCCTCAAGGCAGCGCCGCCCGGATGATGGCTCTCCCAGCGGAACGCTCCAGGGCAAAACACACAATCACTCTCGCGGTCGCGTGGGCCGAGAAAGACGTCGAAGGCGCCCTCGCATGGTCGAAAGCGAATCTCGATGGCTTTGAGAAAATCGCGGCCTTGAGTGCCGTTGGACAACGATTGATGAAATCCGATCCGGAAGCTGCCATCGCATTGATTGATGAAATCGGTTGGCATCTGCCATTGCGCAATCCGATTCATGGCTATCGCACGGAAACGCCGGGCCTCGGTGGCGGATCGGGAACCGTTTACGATGATCATGACTTGAAACCGCTCATCGAAGATGCTCTGAAATATCTTGCGAAGACTGATCCACGAAGTGCCATCGAGCGTGCGGAAAAACTCAATGACGAACATTGGGCATCCTTCGCACGTGAAGCGATAGAGCCAGCGGTCTCTTCCTGGTTTCAAAGCGATCCTAGAGAAGCTCAGAACTGGATTAGAGAGCAACCTGTTGAAACCGGGTCCGAGCCGGATCCTATCGTAAGGGCCATGCTAAGCGCCTGGGCGGAAAATGATCCTGAAACCGCCGCCGAGTATGCTCGGGAACTTCCCCAGGATTTCCGGCGAAAGCATTTGGTATCAACGGCGGTCGAAACCATCGGAGAGAACGACGTCGGAGCGGCGCTTGACTGGCTCGGTAGTGTTAGTGCCGACTACACCAATGCAGCGGTTAATTCCAACGGTGGCCTAACCACATCCAGCATCTCCAACATGTTGTCCAGACCACTGAAGAACCATCCCGCTGGCGTCGCCGCCGAACTCCACCGGATTCCGGCAGGGAAACAACGCGACCAATTGACAGTCAGTGCCGTCCGGAATTGGGCGAGTTCCGACCCCGCTAAAGCCGCGCAGTGGCTTGGCTCCAATGCCTCGGAGGCTCCCGTCGAAGCCTATGAGAAACTGGCTGAGCAGTGGGCGACCCAGGATGTCTACAGCGCTTCGGTCTGGATTGGCGATCTCCCGGCAAGCGAGGCGCGTGATGGGGCGATCTCCACGCTGATCGAAGTCCTCGCTCCCGAACATGGAAACGAGAGCGCTCTCGATCCCAAGGCGGATTACGATTCAGCATTCAACTGGGCACTCGCGGCCCATTCCGCGGCGACGCGCGAGGATCTGGCCAAGAAGGTTCTACGTCACTGGGCCACTAGCGATCCCATCGCAGCCAGGGAGGCGATCGAATCCTCATCTCTTTCGCCATCCGAACAAACGGCATGGATCCAATCACTCGACTCCCCCGAATAACAAAGAAAGACAATGAACAGGCAACGTATGATTGGAGTCATCGTCGCACTCTCGCTCGGCTTGGTCGCCGGCTGGATTGTGGGAGGCGTCTCAAGAGAAACCAGTGATCCCTCACTCACCCACGAGCGATCGCCCGATCCGAACACGTCGATCTTAGAGGATCAACTCGAAGACGACATGGTCGTGACTGACTACAAGAGTCAGCTCCGCCAGATCGTCCAGTGGTCTTCTTTCACGAGTGCGCCGCGGCTTCTCTCCATATTGGATGAATTGGATAGAAGAGTTCAGTTCCGCCCGTTGCGTGCACTAGCCCGCGAGGTTCTACTCGATCGGTTGGCAGTTCTCGATCCCATGGCCGGCTTGAGTGATCCGAAAATCGTCGCCCGGGCGATGGATCTACTCTTGAGAGGGATCGTCGGTGACGAATTGGATGCCAAGATCGAGGAGCTTCTCCGCTCGACGGACCGCAACAACGACGTCCTCAAAGCGTGCGCACTCAAGCTCGTGGAAGCAGACATCGAAAAGGCACTATCATTAGTCGAACGCCATGCCACCGGAGCGGAACGCGACAAGAGAACGCTCTACACAACGGTGTTGACGAAATGGTCAGAGACCGATCCCGAGAACGCCATGGAGCGAATCAAAGGAATTTCGTTACCGTTTTATGATCTCAGTTCCATCTATAGAGACGTTTTCGAGTCGTGGCTGGCGGATTCATTTGAAGACGCTGTCGACTGGATCACGCGGACACCCAATGCCGCTAGCGAAAGGGGCCTCATTTCAGCCCTCTACAAATCCTGGCCGGACAAAGATCCTCAAGCCGCCGCATCGTTCTTGGCGAGTATGCCGGCCGGTTGGAGTCGCGACCGCTACTCCAGAGATGTCTTCACCCGATGGGCGAAGAATGATCGCGACATGGCCCTCGAGTGGATTCAAAACAACGCCAAAACCGAGGCATCGTTAGGACACATGATCGGGTACTTGGCCGCATCGGAGGATTCGCTCGAAGGTGCCCTGGGGTACCTGGAAAACATGTCAGAAAACTCTGAAGGTATCAGGTCCATGCTCGTAGAGATCGGAACTCAGTTCATCAAGAAAGATCCTGACGCCTTCCTTTCACTGAACGAGGATTGGGTTCCCGAAGTCCTGGAGAGTATTATTGCGAAACGAACTCGGCAGTCCATCGCTCCCGACCTACTCTTGAAACATTTCGACATGCTAAACGACGCTGGTGCTTTCAAGGACCAGAGAGGCGTCCTTAGCATGTTCCACTCTCTCGCCACCGACGATCTTCCGGCCTCCAGAGAATTGCTTGCGAAGCTCTCGAGTGAAGCGGAAGAGGCCGCCTTGGCCGGCTTGGCCAGAGGTCTTGCCAAATCCGATCCCGGTCTCACTTCAGAGATACTTGCCAGCTTTCCTCCAGGCGACTCCAGAGTATCAGCCACCCAACATTTGGTGGCTTCGTGGGCATCGCGCGATCCCACCGCGGCTGCCGATTGGGTCAGCGCCTTGGACGAAGGCGATGAGCGGGCCTATGCCGTGCAAAACCTGGTCAACAATTGGACACGCTTTGATATTGCCAGTGCGGAGTCCTGGCTCAATGGACTGCCTCCCTCCGCCTCGCGGGATCGAGGAACCAGCGCCTTGGTTGATCGGCTCCGTTACATTGATCCAGAATCCGCCTTCGAATGGGTCAAATCCATCGAAGATTCGAAAGCACGCTCGAGAGCGATGACTGCGTTGTCTGAGACCTGGAACCATTCCGATCCAGCGGGTGTCGAAAAAGCCGTCAGTGAATTGCGACAACTGGGGCTCGATTAGATCACTCTGGTCGCAATGGAGAGAGCGAATTGAGATAGCCTTCACCGAAGACCTCCTCAGGCAAGTCGTCGGCGATGGAGGGCTCGACCCCATAGAGGTCGCGCAGGTGTTGCTCTACTCGACCTTTGTCAGCCGACGCATGACGAAGGGACCAGGATCTTTCGGGCTCAGGTACTTGAGTTTGCCCATCCACTCGAGGAAATGCTGCCGCTCATCGAGCCGGACGACCAGTGGCAACTCGACGCCAGTGGCGAGGCGCCGGCCGAAGCATGGATGCTCGGCGGAAATGAATGGGCATCAATGCCAGGACCGTTCGGCGTTGGCCTGGAGAATGGTCCCGTGGCGGTGCAAACGGCCTACCCCAGCGGAGGGCGCATTCTGGGACAGTTCCAAGGCCGTCTCGCCAACGGAGGAGAAACACTACGCCTCCTCGCCGCAGTGGCGCCCTCATCGCAGAGATCACCTACGGCGATGACGACTCAGGGTGCTCGTTACCGAAGCGCCTTAGCGAGTTGGCGCCCAGAGCATGTTCAGTGGCCTTCCCAAGGCAACACCTTCGCCGTCCATCTGATCGTTTTGGCGGCACAGAAACGGCCGGGGTCCACCCTCCACGCCGAAGCTGAGTTTTTGGTCTTTTCCAGCCGGGCGATCCGATCTAGGAAACGGCATGCGACACCTTGCCGTCCTCCTATCCCTCCTCGCCACTTCCCAGCTCGCAGGAGCGAATGATGCCCCCAACGTGATCCTCATGATGACCGATGACCAGGGAATCGGAGATTTCGGGATCCATGGCAACTCTCTGATCGAGACGCCTAACATCGATGCCTTGGCGGCGAACAGCGGCAGCCTGACGACCTTTTACGTCAGCCCGGTTTGCTCGCCGACGCGCGCGTCGCTCATGACGGGGCGCTACAACCAAAGGACGCGCTGCATCGACACGTGGCTGGGCCGCTCGATGATGGATCCGGACGAGTTCACGCTGGCGGAGGCGCTGAAGGAGGCCGGCTACCGAACCGGGCTTTTCGGAAAGTGGCATTTGGGTGATTGTTATCCCATGCGGCCTCAGGATCAGGGATTCGACGAGGTCCTCATGCATCGCGGCGGCGGTCTCGCACAGCCCTCAGAGCCGCTGGAGAACGAGCGACGCTACACGGACCCCATTCTTTTTGATGAAACCGGGGCAGCGGTGAAAACAAAAGGATTCTGCACGGATGTCTACTTCGACGCCGCGCTCGAATTCATCGGCGATGGGACGGGAAAACCATTTTTCGTCTACCTACCGACGAATGCGCCGCACGGCCCCTACCACGACGTGCCGGAGGAACTGCGCCAGCACTACATGACCAAGGACCTCACGGTGCTTCAAGCCCGTCCACCCAAGGGCGAACGCAAGGCGCAAGTACAGGATCAACTGGCACGCATTGCCGCCATGATCACGAACGAAGATCAAAACGTTGGCCGCCTCGTGACGCACCTGACAAAGAACGGGCTTCTAAAGAACACCATGGTCATTCGGATGAACGACAATGGCCCGAACACGATGCGATACGTCGGCGAAATGCGCGGGATGAAGTCCAACGTTCACGAGGGCGGCATCCGCTCGCCCTTCTGGTTGCACTGGCCTGCCAAAATCCCGGCGGGCACGAAGGCGGACGCGCTAACGGCGCACATCGATGTCATGCCGACGATCCTCGAAGCTTGCGGTGCCAAAGCAGGCCCTCATGCACTCGACGGCCGCAGTTTTCTCGGGCTACTCACCGCACCGCAGTCGACGGAGTGGCCGGACCGGCAGATCGTGATCCAATCCCACCGCGGCACCTCGGCGCAGCGCTATCATCACTTCATGCTGCGGCATGGAGACTGGAAATTGCTCCACGCCTCCGGCTTCGGGAAGGAGCGCTTCGACGGCGATCCGCAATTTGAACTCTACAATCTCAAGGACGATCCGAAGGAAGGGAAGAACCTCGCCAGCCAACGGCCAGAGGTGCTGGCTCGCCTGAAGAAGGACTACGAGGCGTGGTTTGCCGACGTCTCGAGCACGCGCCCTGACAACTATGCCCCACCCCGAGTGATCATTGGGACGGCGCACGAGAACCCCACCGCCTTGACTCGCCAGGACTGGCTCGGCACCACTTGGGGGGCGGGCGCCATGGGCCACTGGGTCGTCGAAGCTGCCGTGCCGGTGACGGCGCAGATCGAAGTCATTTTTCATCCCACCGTGGTGACGGGCGACGAAGCCACGGTCAGCCTGAAAGTGGGTGATCAAGTTTTTCAGAAAACCTCCAAAGCAGGTCGCGTCCGCTTCGACGGCGTCAACATGTCGAAGGGCGAAGTTAGGCTTGAGGCCATTCGGCACGAGGGCGGGAAAGAGATCGGAGCCTACCAGCTTATCGTGACGACAAGCACGGAAGCGGCGAAATTATAAGAGAGAATGATCGCTAGAGAAAAGATTCCAATCGACCAAATGACCAAACAGAACACATGAAGAAACGGTATGCCATTCTGATGCTGGCCGTCTTGTCGCTAGTTACAGCGCAAGCTGCGGATCGTCCGAACATCATCGCCATTCTGACAGACGATCAAGGCTGGGGCGACCTCAGCATCCACGGCAACACGGCTCTGAGCACGCCAAATATCGACGGCCTGGCGAAGGAGGGAGCGCAATTCGATCGTTTCTTCGTCAGCCCGGTGTGTTCGCCGACGCGAGCTGAATTCTTGACCGGTCGTCACTTTGTGCGCACCGGGGTCTACAGCACTTCGGCGGGTGGGGAGCGGATCAATCCCGACGAGACGATGATCAGCCAAGTGTTCAAGCGGGCGGGTTACCGGACAGCCGCCTTTGGCAAATGGCACAGCGGCATGCAGTACCCGTATCATCCCAACGCGCGCGGCTTCGATGAGTTCTACGGCTTCTGTTCAGGTCACTGGGGCAATTACTTCAGCCCGCTGCTCGAGCACAACAACCAACTGGTCAACGGCAAGGGCTTCGTCATCGACGACTTCACCGAGCGGGCCATGGCGTACATTGAGAAACATCAGGACGAGCCGTTCTTCGTCTATCTGCCCTACAACACACCGCACTCGCCCATGCAGGTACCCGATCGTTGGTGGAACAAATTCAAGGACATGAAGCTGCCGCCGGACCATCCCAAGTTGCAGCCCAAATACCTGGAGCATGCCCGGGCCGCCTTCGCCATGTGTGAGAACATCGATTGGAACGTCGGACGCCTGTTGGCCAAGCTCGATGAATTGAACTTGGCCGACAATACGATCGTCCTCTATTTCTGCGACAATGGACCCAACGGCAATCGCTACAACGGCGGCATGCGCGGCCGCAAAGGTTCCACGGATGAAGGTGGCGTGCGCTCCCCGCTTTTCGTCCGCTGGCCCGCCAAGATCAAAGCCGGCACCAAGATTCCCCAGATCAGCTCGGTCATGGATCTGCTGCCGACACTGGCCGAGATGGCTGAGATCGAAGTGGGATCCACCAAGCCGCTTGACGGCATCAGTGTCGCGCCATTGCTCCTGGGAACGGCCGAGAACTGGAACGACCGGACCTTTGTCCATCACTGGAGGGACCGAGTTTCCGTCCGTACCCAGCAGTATCGCCTCGATCACGAGGGCAGGCTCTACGACATTCCCCGGGACCCAGGTCAGCAAAAGCCGATCAACAGCGACGCACCCGAAGTGGCTGAGAACCTGAAGCAGGTCGCGGACAAATTCCGCTCCGAGATGTTGTCCACCCATGGCAAGGACTTCGATAAGCGCCCATTCATCATCGGACACCCGAATGCGAAGCGCACACAGATCCCGGCTCGCGACGGCATTGCCCATGGAAACATCAAACGTTCCAATCGCTTTCCCAACGACTCCTTCTTCCTCAATTGGACGGATCTCGAAGACTTCATCACCTGGGACTGCGAAGTTGGGAAAAGCGGAACTTACCAGGTGGAAATCTTCTACACCTGCCCGAAAGCGGACATCGGTTCCACCGTTGAGCTGAGCTTCAACGACCATGTCCTGACCGGCAAGATCACCGAACCCCACGATCCGCCCCTGACCGGGATGGAACACGACCGCTTCGAACGCATCGAATCCTACGTGAAAGACTTCAATCGCATGACGCTGGGCAACATCGAACTGGAACGTGGTAAGGGCGCGCTGAAACTCCGCGCATTGACGATGCCCGGTTCCCAGGTGATGGACTTCCGCCTCATGCTGTTGACGCGTTTGGACGGGTAAAAGGAACGTTCTCCCGATGTACTCACCCTGTCATTAAACCACCAGTTCTCCCCGGAGGTGTCGTTCTTGATCCCCGCTCACTCAAGAATCGACAGCGTTTCAATCCAGATTGGGCCTTTGCCCACCTCATACTGCTTGATCTTCTTCAGGGCACCGGACTCCTCGATCCGATACGCACCCAGCCGGGCATCGCCCTGACCGGCAACGTACAAAAACTTGCCCAGCTTATCGATGGTGAATGATCTGGGAACGCGCTCACATGGGTAGTGCCCAAGCAACTTCAAGTGTCCTGTCTGAGGATCGACGCCAAAACCAACGATGCTGTCTTCCCCGGCAGGCGAGCCACGTTGGGAAATGTCTCGATTGGACACGTACAAGAATCGGGCATCCGGAGTCATGTGAAGGTCGGCCGTGGTGATGCTGCCATCGAAGCCCTTTGGTTGAGTCACGATATTCTGCATGGGCGTCAGGGTCCCTCTTTCCGTATCCCATTGCCAAACGCCCACGCCGGGCTCTTCGCGCTCGTTAGTCGTGTAGGCGATGGACAGGTTGGGATGGAAGATCAGGTGCCGCGGTTGCCGAGCCTCGTCTTCGCCCGTGGGACCACTGACGAAGGGTGGATCGTTAGGTTCGGAGGTCCCAACCTGCGCCGTGAAGTGGTTGACAAAGACCTTATTGGGTCCCGTCGCCGGGACGAGTAGCCAGTGATTGTCCGGTGAGAAGACCGCACTGTGCGCCTTCGTTTCGAGCGCCAACTCTTGAGTGGCAACACCGCGGTAAATCGGGTCGATTTTCCAGATGGTCGCCTTGCCCGGCCCATAGTGGTTTCCCGCCAGGAACTCGCCGTTGTTGTCCGTCATCAGATAGCCGGGCTGGGATTTGACCTTCGCCTGATAGACAAGCTCGAGCTTGCCGCCCTCCCCAATATTCAGCGACGCAATCGCGGGCGATCCCGATGTCTTGGCCACGGCGTACATCAACTTGCGATTCGGAGCAAAGGTGAACGGCCCTGCGCCGTCGAGTGGAAGTTCCTGAAGAAGAGACAGTTCGCCACTCTCCTTATTGACTTCATAGACGGAGAGTTGGCCGCCCGCAGCCAAATACAATCGTTGCTCGGATTCGTTAGGATCGCCATCCCGCGGCGCCGGGTCTGGGTTAGGCATCGCCTTCGGCACCTCAGCCAGCCGCTGGCGTACCTGCCGTGTCTCTACAGAGGCGGCGGAGGCGAGGATCGGTCGCTGTTCCAGTTTGTCATTCGGAACGTCGTAGAGCTTTCCGTCGCCGTAGAGCTTGTACCGCCTGCCCCGCGCGAAACGTATCTTCCTGAACTGATCCTTATCCCATCCTGGACGCGGATCGTAGTGACAGAACACCCATGGGCGAACGCGATCCGACTCGCCTAACAACTGACGATAGAAGCTGATCCCGTCGAGGTTTGCCTCGCCGGGAATCGGTCGCCTCGCTGCTTCCATGACCGTCGGTAAGAAATCGGTCGAATCCACAAGGTTCTCGTTGAGCCCCACCTCGATCTTCCCCGTCCATCGAGCCATCAGGGGCACATGCGTCCCCGCATCCGTGGTGCGCCCCTTGCCGCCGATCACCGGGCCAGTCTTTGTCTCCGAAGTGATCTTCCGGTGGGTGCCGTTGTCACTATAGAAAATCACCAAGGTGTTGTCACCAAGCCCCAGGTCGTCGACGTGCCGAACGACACGACCGACGCACTTGTCCATGTACTCCACCATGTCCGGGAAATGACGTGGGTCCTCAGTTGCATGCGCCGCCTCGTCTAACCAATCGGCGCTGTCCGGCGTGGGCACGAACGGGCGGTGGGGTAGTGCCATCGCGTAGTATACGAAGAAGGGTTGGTCATCGTCCTTCTCTCGACTGATGAACTCGTTGATGAATTCGACCCAATGGTCTGGCCCGTACTTCCCTTTGAGTTCTTGTAAGAGCTCGCCGTTCTCATAGATGGTCGGATCGGCAAATCGTGAGCCCTTGTCCTCCGTGTGCCACGAATGAAACAAGCTGTACTCATCGAACCCCGCATCAGAGACCTTCATCCCCTTGCCACGACGCAAGTGGGCGCCGGGATAGCTTGGCGGATCGTAACTCTGCAACTGCCATTTGCCCGCGATGCAGGTGCGGTACCCCGCATCCTGCATGTAGTGCCCGATCGTCTTCGCTTTCGGATCCAGTGTTCCAAAATAGCGCCAATTCCGGTTGTTATACAAGCCGGT
Organism: Verrucomicrobiales bacterium; assembly: GCA_028281705.1. GTDB lineage: Bacteria > Verrucomicrobiota > Verrucomicrobiia > Verrucomicrobiales > DEV007 > JAACDM01. Next base: position 13,987 of record JANQJH010000017.1, on the reverse strand, counting down.
CATCAACTGGACGCGCGTATTCGTGCAGAGCGGCTGGGCGTACGCATGGGTGAACCGGATCCCCTGCGCGGCCAACCGATCAAGGGCAGGCGTCTTGTAGCTCGTTCCACCGTAACAACCGATCCCTTCAACGCCGATGTCGTCGGCCATGATCAAGATGATGTTTGGCCTGCCCTCTCCCTCAGCAAACGACGTCGCTAGAGAACTCGCAAGCGCGATGAGGACAAATAAGGCGATGCGTCGGGGTTGTCTTTGCATGATCCTCTTGCAGTTCTGCCACAACGCAAGGCCTACTTGCTAGACAAAAAGCTCTTCAATCCGCCCCGTGCGACCGCCGTGGGAATCCGCCTTAAAAACCCACCCCAAAATCAGTCTGGATCCACAACACGGACTCTAAAGAACTGCCTCGAATCGCGATCAAGGACAGCTTCCGCGCGCTCTCCCTCGGCGACGACATTCATTGCGATGTCCCACACCTCTGCATCCAAGTTCTCAGCCGCCTCCACTTGATAGGTGACACCGGGAACGCTTTCCCAACGCAGGCCAATTTCCGCATCTGAAGCCCGCACATCGGTTATTGTTAGTCTCGATTCCGGATCGCTCGGCGAGGTCCCGGCGAGGAATTCCTGAATGTTTGACAGGCCATCACCATCGGCGTCTCCGTCTCGATCGGAAGCGTCCTCGGGATCCAATCCGTGACTCAATTCGAAGGCATCGTTCAATCCATCGTCGTCACTGTCCAGCATCGAGAGATCCGGCGCCGGTGTGGAATTGCCCCCATCGCCCGAAGGTGACACGGCGTCGATGATGGCTCTGACACTCTCAGTATCCCGCCGTGAGAAGTCGTTCGCAATGTAGAGCACTTCCCATTGATTCGGTCCAGGTTGACCGTCGAGAATGACAAAGCGGCGCCGTTCGTTGATGCTTACTTGGCCCGGAGTTCTCTCCGCAGGCTCACCGGAAAAGTGTGCGAAACCATTGCGAATCTGAGATCGCCTACCCCCATCATCGACTAAGTCGAGACCGGCATGATTGAAGCTGATATTCTCCGCAAAGCTGGCGACACTAGAATCGAACCCATTTGGCTCAATTCCCAACGCAATGAAGGTAATAGGCACGCTTTGATCATTGCGAGACACATTGGTTCCACGGGAAGCCTCCTGATAGTATTCTGCAATTTCGCCGCCAAACTGGCGGCCAGCTGTTCCTCAGACCGGTCACCAGGGCGTGTAGTAATAGAGCGCGATGATCTGTCCGGAGAAGTTGCTCAACTGTGAATTCATAAGCCCGCTCTCAAAGAGCGCAAACTCTACATTTCTTGCGGTTGAGCCGACTGGAAGTTCTTGGGCAGAAACGGCCGTTGTGAGAGCAAGCGTTGCAAGGACCGTATTGAGAAAGCATTTCAATTTCATTGTCTTGGTGAGGTCACACTGAGAGGACACTCGCGGGATGATCTTATTCCGTATTGAAACGGCTAACTATATTTCCCGGAGGATTTCGCCAATTTCGACGCCTGGTTCCGAACCCACGAGCACGTAAACATGCTCATCGTCGTACCACCCGCCGGTTTCGCGCTCGTGTTTGACTAACATTCGAGAAAGATCCTCCGCCTCGTGAATGGACCCGTCAAGACCCTCCCGCTCGATGACAAAGAGATGGACGAGCTCTTTGTTATCCTTCTCGAAGCAAACCAGACTCACGTGGTGATCGCCCCACTGAAAGGATTTGCAACCCATACCACGGTAATTGACGATGGCGTCCGGCGTCTTCGCATACACAGGGTGGCCGCGTTCCTCCAGCCACATTTTGGCATTCGAAAGATCCTTGGTTGTGTGATCGAGCACAAAGCGTTGACTGGCAAAATATCCCATATCTTCGCGAAATGCGTCTACGTGACTGAACTCGGTTCGATCAAAAACGACCGGAGGAGGGAAGGCAAAGTACTTCACTAGCGACGCCGCAACGATGATCAATGCCGCTGCAGACATCCAGGCGGTGCGCTTCCACATGGCAAGGGCAGGCCGAATCACCCGGCCACTTTCGACGCCATCGGATTCTTCGCGGTTGGCAAAGCGTAGGATGGATTCCTCGAGCCCCTCGGGGATCTCAATCTCATTCAAGGCTCCACTGAAATCCTCGTCTCTGGCTTTCTCGCATTCGAACCATTCTGCCACGTCGGAATGCTTGTCGAGTTGCGCAAGTGCTTCTCGAAAGTGGGGGAAATTTTCGTCCACACTGTGCTCTCGGTAGCAAGCGAGGGTCGCCTTCATGTGATCTTTCGTCATGGTGGTGATTGGGGCCGGTAAGAGGGTTAACATTGATCGCCCAGCGCCTGCTTGAGCTGGGCTTTGCCACGGGAAATGCGGGACATCACGGTCCCGATGGGCACCTCCAGCACATCGGCGATCTCGCGGTAGGCGAGTCCCCTCATGTAGAACAACGCCACGGCAACTCGATAGTTCTCATCGACCTGGTTCAAGGCGTGGAGCGCCATTTTCTGGTCGATGCTCCGACCTGGCTGCGCCTCCTCCTGTGGAAGTTCGCTTTCAGCATCGTCAATTTCGACGTGCTGAAACCGTTGCTGACGTCGCGCTTGATTGAGAAACTCATTCTTCAGCGTGCGAAAGAGCCAGCTCTTGGTCTTGGAGACGTCGCGAATCGTGTCTCCTTTCCGCGCGTAGCGGTAGAAGGCTTGCTGAGTGAGGTCGACTGCATCCGCCTCGTTCCCTGCAAGGCTGTAAGCGAACCTATAGAGGTCCTGATAGTAGGCGGAAACAACCCGCTCGAATTCCACATTCGATTCTGCCATCGTCTGGGTGTTGGTTGGGCGGACTAGAAGCCCGGTATCAATTGTTGTTGGATGAGTGGTACTAGTCATGCGGGCGTGTCTTCGCGTAGTTCTGCAGGATCTGGGCATTCAGCCTTGGCGGGACAGAGATCTCCGCGAAGGCATCCGCCAACATGCGATCCCAGGCGCGCTCTCGAAGAAAGGACTCTTTGAGTTCGGGATTATTCCAGACGAAATCCAAGACCCCGTGGAGCTGAGATTCGCTCAAGGGAATGTCATGCCGAAAGGCATCCAGGATCTCCGGTGTATCAATCATCATGTGGGTCTGCAGTGACGGGACACCCAAGGGCTCGTTTTATTCCCCAAAGAGAGCTCCGGAACATGATCCTCAACGCACGACAGCATTGTTAGTCCAATCGACGCGCCCAACAGGATGAACATGCATCCAGGAACAGCTCCTTGGCAATCCTCAGGCCAGGCTCTGAGCAAACCAGGTTAATTTGGAATAACTCGGAAACTTCGGGTTCACCTTGGCGTCGCTGACACCAAAACAAAACAGTTCTAGCGATACCCCAAACTTAGCTAACTAAAACCAAATACTCCAACCCCCACTTCCATGAAAAAATCAACGCGTCTAGCCCTCCTCCTTGCGCTAACTGGCAACCTCGCGATCCCCGCACTCTCACACGCTCAGGCATCCAATGATGCCTTCCTCAGACTGCTGGCAGACTTCGGCGCCACACGCACCGACCGCAACTTCGAGGGCGCTGTTTATGCCATGGCAAATGGCGAGGCCGCCAACACCGTGGTCGCTTACGGACGCCGCGAAGACGGCACCCTATCATTGATCGGTTCGTTCGCCACCGGCGGTGAAGGCGCCGCCTTCGACGGTGGTGAAGGACTCGACCCTCTCATCTCGGCGTACGCCCTCGAACACAGTCCGGACGAACGTTACCTGCTCGCGGTCAATGCCGGCAGCAGCACGCTAACCGCCTTTCGCATCAACCGTGACCACAGCCTCACTCGCACAAGTGAAGCCTTCACCTTTGGTGTCGGTCCGAACAGCATCGCCGTTTACGGAAACATTGTCTACGTGACGAACATTGATGCCGACGGCGAATTCGCCGGTGAGCCGGATCAAGAAGGCAGTCTCATGGGTTATTACTTGACCCGCCGAGGCCGGCTTATTCCTCTGGTTAGCACCTTCCGCCTGCTGGGCAACCGACCTTCCGCCGTGCGTTTCTCTCCAGACGGACGCAGTCTTGTCGTGAGTTCCATCAACGCCGGATCGTCGGCTCTTGCGAGTGGCAGCACCGACGAAATCGTGCTCTACGGCGTCAATCGCTTCGGCCGCGTCTCGCGGCAACCCCTGTCCACCGGCACCTCGACGCTTCCCGGCAATGCGGAGGGCCGCAATCTGCCCTCCGGTATCGGCTTCGAGATCGTGGAGGAGAATGGACGCCAGTTCGTGGTCGTCACCGAAGCACGTGAGTTCCGCCCTGACGGCGCCCCGCCAGCCTTCCCTGAATTGCAGACCGGTTCGGTGTCTACCTGGGAGATTAATCCCGATCGGCAGCTTGTGCCCGTCAATCTCGACGTCATCACTGGCGATAGCTTCACCGATGGTGAGCGCACCGCATGCTGGCTCGTGTTCTCCAAGGATCAAGATTACTTCTGGGTGTCGAATGCCCTGGAGGCCACGCTGTCTACCTTCAGCTTCAATGAGGGAGAGATCTCCGTGTTGGAGCAGGTCGCCGCAGCCGGCAATGGCCCGAACTCGGACGTCCCCGCAGAAGCCTTCGCCAACACCGACGGCTGGGTCGATCTTGATATCAGCTCCGATGGTGCGTATGTCTACCAGCTCTACGGGTTGGCCGGGACCGTCGGCGTCTTCAAAGTCAACGAAGGCGGATCCCTCACATTGCTGCAAGAGATCAAAGACATTCTACCGCAGCAGAACACACAAGGTATCATTTCCTTCTAACTCCCTTCCCCTCTTTTTCCCTCAACCCCCAACCCCACCTGGGGAAGCTCTCGATGCGAGGGCTTCCCCTTTGGAGTGCCAACACTTCACTCTCATGAAACTGTCATTTTCCACCAGAGCCATCATCATCTCGCTCACTGCCTTCGTGGGCGTCTCGATCTACATCACGCTTTCCGAGTTTTCGGTCGGTTCTCTGCGCAATCGGGAGAAGCAGAGGCCAGATCAACGACAGGTAGCGGACACCACTCACGCCGAGTACGTGGAAGATCACCATGAGAGAGATGCCAGTCTCACTCCGTCAAGCACGCCGCTAAACCGTGGTCATGCTTCGCTTGACGACCTCACCCCGCGCCAACGCGCGATCCATTTCTTGGCCGTGGCCCAATCAGATCGGGAGGAGGCCGCCGCAATCTTGGATTCGCAGGCCCAATGGCTCTTCGATGAACGTGAAGGCCTGGCCGCCGTTCTGTTCGAAGAGGTCATTCGTCACGAGAGTTCGGATGCGGTAACCGCATGGCTGGACCGGCTCGCCGGGAGCGGCGATCTCGATGCTCGTCACAGCATGCTTGGGTATCTCTTGGAGAGCGCTCTTGGTACGTCAGGTCTGATTGAGTCGCCCCTGGCGTTTCTCGAGCCCCTGACCCAGGATTCTCGGAGCGATATCGCCCGTGCGGCGCAACTGGCATCCATGTGGCACGTCTTTGAATCGGGAGGATTTGCCGCAGCGATCGCCCAGGGCAGCGCCTTCGGTGTGCGGGCAAGCGTGGACGACACGCAGTTCGAGGCTCTCATTGGCCGAGCCCTCCAACGAGAGCCCCAAAGGGTACTCACCTGGCTGCAGCACGAATCTCAAGATCAAGCACTTACAGAATTCTATTTGCCTTTCGCGCTGTCTCAGTGGTCCTGGAAAGATGCCGCAAGCGCCGATAACTGGCTTCAATCGCTTGAGCAATCCCCGTTGCGTGACCACATTCACGGTAGTTGACACTCCGAAATAGCAAAGGGACTAAAGTCCCTGCCACTTTCTAGAATGTGGGAGGACTTCAGTCCCTCGGCTGATTGGAAGCACCCCAATCTTGAAGATGACCTCCGGCAGATAGCGACTCCGCTTGTAGACTCATGTTCGCAATATCATCATGGCCGAACTTTCAGTCCAGGATCCCAATGATATTCGCTGTCGTCCCAGGCGAATCACTCCATGCAACCGCTCATCGCGTAATTGAATAGCGTCATCGCATTCAGTCCCATCAAAACCGAACAATTCGATCCAATCAGTTCCGATTTCATATTCTCGACGAATTCGACAAACGCGGTTGGTCCGTGTCCAAGAATTCCGGTTGGTGCACGATTCCTCGAAAAACGATGTTCGATTGTACGGGGCCTCGGACATCATCTCTAAAGATCTTTGATCGATCATCGAATGGAACCAAAACAACAGATCCAGGCCGTGTCGATCGCGAGAGACCCGAGTGCGTTTCGGGAACTCTTCCAGGACCAGCTCCGGCGGCATGCTTCCTCTCCTGGGAACGTCGCAATCCCGGTCAACCATTGGGTGGGATGAAGATTCTGGCGATCGGAGCAACCGGATTTCTCGGACCTCACATCGTGAGGATGCTGATGGAGAAAGGCCATGAAGTCGCCATTTTCCATCGCGGTCAAACGGAGGCTGATTTGCCCGGTGGGGCTGAGGAGATTCTGGGCGACCGCAATGCCCTATCGGAATCCCTCCAAGCCTTCCGACGATTCGCCCCCGATGCCGTGCTCGACGTCATTCCATACACCGAGAGGCACGCTCTTGATCTCGTAGAGACGTTTCGAGGACTCGCCGGACGGTTGGTCGTGCTCTCAAGCTGCGACGTCTACCGCAACTTTGCCGGTGTCAATGGGAACGCAACGGCGCCGCCTGATCCAATACCACTGAGAGAAACGGCACCCTTGCGAGAAACGTTCTATCCCTACCGAGGATCAGAACTCGAGTTGGACTGCCGTGAGGACTATGAGAAAATCCTCGTCGAGAGGACCGTACTCACTGCTGCCGATCTTCCCGCGACGGTGCTACGGCTTCCAATGGTATACGGACCGGGGGACAAACACCATCGCCTCCTCCCCTACCTAATCCCGATGGTGGACAAACGCCCGGCAATTGTAATCAGCAAAGGTCACGCCGGCTGGCACTGGAGCCGTAGTTACTCCGAGAACATTGCGGCAGCCATAGCGCTTGCTGTCACAAACCCCTCTGCCGCAGGTGAAATCTTCAATGTCGGCGACACCAGGCTGCAGTCCGAGAAAGATTGGATGGCAGAAATCGCGAAGGTTGTCGGGTGGACGGGGAAGATCGTGACCGTGGACGACCCGGAACTCCCGGAGGCTCTGCGGCATCCGTACGATTGGAACTACGAGCTCGCGACGGACAACCAAAAAATCAGAGAAATTCTCGGCTTCGAGGAAGCTTTTTCCCTACAGGCGGGCATCGAGCAGACCGTGGAGTGGGAGCTTGAGATGGCTGACGAGGCAAAGCGTCCAAACTACGACGCTGAGGATGCTTTCCTGAGTCGTCGAGGCGGTTCGGATTAGCATACCAGGACCCAAAATCTATGTTCGGTTATTCGAGTATCTGAACATCATCTAATGCACCCCAGATGGTTTGCGCCCGATGACCGACAAACAGCTTCTCCAACGATTCGTTAAGTCCAGAGGTGACGAGGACTTCGCAGCCATTGTTGAGAAGTACGGAGGCCTTGTCCTCGGGACCGCTCTGCGCTGCACGGGCCGACGAGCACTCGCCGAGGAAGTGATGCAGTCTGTGTTTCTGCTCCTGGCGCAGAGGGCTGAACGCATGCGCGAACCCTACAACCTTGCTTCATGGCTGCACCGCACCGCAGTCCTACAGTCCGCCAACATGAACCGAACGGAGGCGCGAGAGCGAAAAAAGATGTCTGAGTTTCTTCAACATTCCCAGGATCATCACCACGCCGAGACCGAGGAGTCCTGGAGTGAAATTCTTCCCTCACTGGATAAGGCGATCGATGCGCTACCCTCAGCTGACCGGCAAGTGATCCTCCTGCGTTTCTACGAGGAGCGAAGCTTCCGGTCGATGGGTGAGATGACCAACAGATCGGAAGATGCGTGTCGCATGCGAGTATCGCGTGCGCTGAAGAAGCTGAGTGACATTCTCAGGCGAGAGGGCGCTACCGTCTCCGTGCCCGTCCTGGGAGCCGGACTAAGCGCAACACTTGCATCGGAAATATCCCCCCGGCTCGTGGCCAGCACGTCGCAAGCCGTCGCCGCAGTCTCTACCGGCGGCTCAATCTATCCCCCAATTGTTAGTATCATGTCTCCATTCAAAACGACTGCCGCCGTTTCCTTCTGCGCCTTTCTTCTGCCAATCGGGATAGGTGTTGTGGAGCAACATCGCACCGCTACTGGAGGCTCGCTGGATGATTCGGGCGCGGCGGCAAATCCAACAGCCCTCTCGCGAGCGGAGGGCACGGCAACCCAGGCGTCATCCGTTTCAAAACCTATCGTTGGAAGAAGTGAGCGGGAGATTGCGAGGACGATTAAAAAGCTCGGCGCGCATTCGAATCCTCTCCACGCTGAGGCGGACATCTGCGAGTTTCTTCTCGGACTTAGCCTTGAGGAGTTGCCCAGGGCTCTCCGCGTGCTGCCTGAAAAACCGGGATTCCATATGGGGTACGGATTGGGTCACGCCTTGTTTACGAGGTGGGCTGAATTCGATCCCATCGAAGCACTCAACAAGGCGGAAGGACTGCTGAACCCAAGATATCGGGACGGGGGTACACATGGTGCCGTCGCCGCGTGGGTCGCTCAGGATCCAAGTTCGGCCCAAACATTCATCCAGGGTCTGAAAGAAGGAAGTCGCCGTTCGAACCTCGAGGACATGTATTGGCGCGGGAGGGCAGACCAGGATCCCCAGGGCGCCGCGGACGAAGCGATGGACCTCTCTCAGATCGAAGGACGGGATCGACGGCTCGATGACATCATGTTGCATTGGAGGGGACGCGATGCCGCCGGAGCGATCGAGTGGCTTCGACGGTTGAACGACGATGCCAGACGTGACCAATGGTTGGAGAATGCGATTGAACAGGTCGCATGGTCGGATCCCGCGCAAGCCTTCAACCACGCGAACGAGTTCTTCACTGGCTACCACCAACAGACTGTTCTCGCGAAGGTCTTTGCTAGCTGGGCATTTTCAGATCCTGCGCTGGCTCTCGAGCGCATGTTGGAAATGCCCGATGCGATGCGATCGCCCGAAATGCTTAAGAAATTTGCCGTGGCGATTCCCAGCGTCGACGTCGCAAGAGGCATCGTGGCCAAAGTGCCAGTAGGAGACAACAGGGACAATTTCATCGCTGGGATGGCGATCGGGTTCGACGATGGAGGCAGGCTCTCCAACGAACCGGGAGCCGGAACGGTGATAGGCGAGCTGATCGGACTCATCGCGGATGAGAACATTCGTAATGAGGCCACCAAGCGCTTGGCCAGCGGATGGCTGAAAAGAGACAGCGAAACAGCAGCGAAATGGATTCGGACATCGAGTGATGTGCCTGAACAGCTGCGGGCGAAAATCTTGAGCAAGGGGACCGAATGATGAATCCGAACCTTCGTCGGATCCTTCAAGTGATGGCCGTTTGCGCGGGACTCGCCCTTGGAATCACTGTTAGTCGCCTTATCGGGTCAGGGAACGCGAACGAAACAGATCAGAGCTTGCATCGGACCTCAAGCGTTACAACGGCGGTAAGCAATCCTGTTCAATTCCCGGCAAGAATCTCCGCACCCGAGGCCCTGCGACATCTTGCGTCGTCTCTGAGGATCTCCGCGAAAGCCGGAAGGCATCCCAGAGAAGACTGGAGGTTAAGGAGTGCCGTCTATGGCTTACCGCAAGACGCCCTGCCAGATGCTCTGGATCTCATACTCGCGCAGCCCAATCTCGATCGCGAATTCGCTTTGAGACACCTATTTTCAAGATGGGCCGAGTTTGCACCGGTCGCGGCTTTGCGAGCCAGCGAATCTCTGAGGAGCCGCCACCTGAGAGGGCTCGCGGTATACCAGGCACTGGATACCTGGACATCGCTGGATCCCAACGAGGCGCTCGCCTACGTTGAGAAGAGAGGGATTGCTCACCACCATGAGAAAGCCATGTTGGGCATGTTGGCCCGAGCAGACCCCATGGGTGCTCTGAATCACGCCAGCTCACTGGAGGATCCCAAGGAGAGAGATCAATGGATTGATCAGGCGATCCACATGCTGGCGATCTCCGATCCCGAACAGGCGGCGAAGTGGACTCTGGAAAATCGTGAGGGCGAATCTTTGGTGGAGGGAATGCAAGCCATCGTTTCCAACTGGGGCCGCCACTCCGATCCCAATGCTGCACTCGACTACCTGCTTTCGCTGCCGACCGAATTCCAATCCCAGAGAACGTTTCGGGAACTTGGTCGCTCGGTTTCGCTCAACGACTACGATGCGGGAATTCAACTCGCAATGGGGCTTCCAGAATCGGAGAAGGCGATGTTCCTATCGGGGATGGCGCGAGGGACTGCGCGCTACGATCCGCCTAAAGCGGCCGCTCTCGCCGAATCGCTGCCGGAGGGGCCAGCTCGAGAGCAGGCGCTTTCGATCGTAGCCAGGGAATGGGCGGGCAAGGACCTACACGAAGCCTCCGTATGGATTGGGAAGCTTCCCCGAGGGGCTTCGCGCGATCACGCCGTGTCCCTCTTCGCCTCCACCCTCAGAGATTCCGATCCGGAGGCGGCCGTCATCTGGGCGTCAGATATCGACAGCGAAGAACTCCGGGAGCGCGGCCTTGGTGCCGGACTCGAAGATTGGCTCGAACGAGATCGAGAAGAGGCGGAAGTGTGGATCCAGCACAACTTGGGGAGCCTGAGCGATTTCCATCTTCGGGAGCTTCTCGAATAGTTCGATTAATAGATCGATCCAGCTCACCAACGTATAGGGGTTCGACAGCTTTCCTTCAGAATCTGTCTCAAGTATCGTACTACGGCCCCTCCTTTGATCTTATCATCGGTGCTGGAATTCCGGCGGGCCGCAACGCGATGAACCACTTCAGTCGCGGGAACGAGGAAAGGAAACGGGAGCTCTTGGCAACGACATCCGCGTCAATCTTCAAAAACACGCAAACGAAAAAAGTGACGCGCCGCACCAGAAACCTGAAGGTGTATGCGCACGGTCTCGAATTCCTCATCCTCCACCGTGACAGTCTCAGATACGGGAATGGCCGATTCCCAAGATTGAAGATGAGCGGACATTTCCACCTCGTGCTCCACGCCTTGCACATGCCTCCTCCGAGCAAAGACCAGCTCGAAATACGGTGTGTCTACACCGTCTTCACTCACCACGGAACCAGCGATCGGGGAGATATCGACCGCAAGAGGGTCCGATCCATGGTAGAATTCTTCTAGATTCGTCAGCTCATCGCCATCCGGATTGGCCGATTCCAGTCGATCGGCATCCGGCGTCCCCGGGGAAAAGACGCCGGGATCGGCGGCCCAAAGTGCATACGTCAGGATCTCGACAAAACTGTCATTGGCCTCAAGCTTGAGTCGATCATTTTCCACACTCCCGTGAATCGCTTCGGTCACGCCCTTGGGAGTGGTCCCCGTGTTGAAGGTCACAGACGCTCCAGGCGGCGGCGTACCGAGAACGGGAAATTCCCATTCCTCACCGCTAAAAAGCCCATACTCGACGACGTTGGAGAAATCCGCCGCAGCCAGCGTGTTATCGGTGGTTTTCAATATCCACCAATAGGCCTTCTTACCATCGAAGCTGGCATCCGATTTCACCGCCGTGGTGCCAAACCGGCCCGGCTCCATGATGTTCGTGCCGATGGTCGTGCCGTCGTACTGATGCCAGGCCGCCTGCAAAGCCGTTAGGTCATCCGCTTCCACTGCCACCTGGAATCCATCATCAAAGTAACCGAGGCGCACCTCATTGCCAATGGGTAGGGCCGCGCCACCAGCATCAGCCACAAAAGGCAAGCTGCGTGGCGTCGAATAGGAAACACTGGTGGCACACCACACCCTCACCGGCCACACCACCGCGAGAAGCAAGAGAACCGATCGGCAGTAGCGAGGGATCCACTTTCCTGCGCAAGGACCCACTGCTGAGATTGGGCAAAGGCTTAAGGAGTGTGGGGTGAGACGTGAGCGTGCGGGAAGGGAGAGATCTTACTGGGCCGAGAGCGTCCAATTGAAGGGACCGCCGGACTTGCGAAGTATATAAAAAGCGCTTCCCGGCGCAATAGTCACACTTCCCGCGGGGTTGTAACCCAGATCATACCAGCCGTCCGCCGGGTTCCCTCCCCCACCCGTGAGATAGAAATAACGGGAAACGGCACCGTTCGCTTCAATGATGAGAAGGTTGTCCGCGTCGCTGGCATTCAGACCCGACGTCAGCTTTCCTTCAAGTCCCAAGTTGTCCAAGGAGATGGCGGCCGCCGCACGGAGCGCCCCCACAAGATTGTAGCCCGTTTCGATTGGAACCACGGAAATGCCTTCCTTGGCCACGCCAAAGAAATTGAGATCGGCGCTTGAAGCCTGACGTCTGCGGATCACCAATCCCTGCTCCGGCATGACCGTTTCATCGTCGGCATTCGATTCGGGCCCACTGAGAATCCAATTGGAGCCATCGTGATAAAAGGTTTCCACGGTTCCGTTGGCGAGTGACACCAGAACGTTGTCGGCCACGTTGACATCGCCATCGGTGTTCAACCCGCCCCCTCCGGGCAGCAGTTTGGCTAGAGTCACGTGGGGACGCACAAAGTAGGAATCGGTAGCCACCGGCGGAGATGCCAGAGCGCTCAAATCATCCACCGTGGTGAGCACGCCGGTACCCGTCGTATCCGTGATGTCCGAAGTGGCACCCACGGCCACACCTGACGTGATCTCCACAAAAAAGCTACCGTTGGCTCCGTTGAACTGATCGTCTGCCCACTTGGTACTGGCCGCGGCATCCGTAAGAGAATTGGTACCAACCGCCGTCAGGGTTCCCCTGGCGGACCCCTGACAAATCAACTGTAGTGCGATGAACGACAGTTTCTCCCCACTACCACCGTTGCCGGCAATCGTGACCTGAGCGGAACCGAGGGTCTCCGACTCAAGTGCCACAGAAATTCCGCCCTCCACAGGTGCAGGATCGTTGAAGAGGAACAGCCCCAAAGAAAGGCCCGGCAGGAGCATAGCTTTGCTTTTCATAAAAGAGAAACGAGACGCGGATGAACTCAGGTGAAGGCGAAACCAGCGATGAGAATAATCAGATTGAGAAAAAGAGTTTACCAGAGAAACCTTAACGCATCATCCCCTACAGTCGGCGTCTCCGTGAGGCGGACCACAGCATGGAAAATGGGATGAGGGATAAAAAGAAACCCGACGGTTCCGGAACAGCCAGAAATCCCGTCCCGCCGGACCCGCTAATCAAGCCGTCGGCAAAGGCCATGTTGGCCTCGTTCGTGCTCACAATCGTGGTGGTCGGTGGATTCGTCGAGTCGGGGAATACCCAAGCGGAATCGTCGCTCGTGAAAATGCCATGCCGATTGACATCAGTGAAGCCGGCATTGGGTGGCGCATCCGTCGTCGTGTCAAAGGCCCAGAGATAGATCTTCTCGCCCGCGAATCCAGCATCGTCCGCCTGTAAGCTTCCGGAAAACCGCCCGCCCTCCGTAAATAACGTGGTCACCGTAAACGTGGCAAACTCCGTGAACCCTGCGTTGAGCGTCGCGATATCGCTCCCCGCACCCGCAAAATCGAACGCGGCAGGGAAGGTTCCGACACGGACGAGCTCGCCGTCCACAAGAGCGGTCCCACCGCCCTCGGCAGCAAAGTAACGCTCCCCGAGCCCCGCGGAAACGTCCACCGTGATCAATCCCGCCATGGCCGGTAGGGGAAGGCCGAGGACAAGCACGGCACAAGACACCCGCCAACAGTCGCGAACCGTGCAATGAATGGATGAAATCATGAGAGTGAATGAGTGAATGATAAGTGAGTGAGAGGAGGTCGTTTTCAGTGATGTTCTCAAAATCGAAGCGAACTTGCCAGTCGAGGAAAAAGCCAGGCTATTCGGTAAAGAGCAGCTTGCCAAAACGCGGCGTGCCCGTCGCCACATCGACTGTGTCCTCGTAGGTCACATCCGAAAATCCTGGTTCACCGACCGTGGGTGAGGACGACGTTTCTGAGAGGGGGGTG
>JANQJH010000675.1 GCA_028281705.1 Verrucomicrobiales bacterium | reverse complement strand
CGGGTCCAGAGCGAGACCGGGATCGGCCAGGGTTCCCTCCATTGGGTCCGCCACGCCCGAGACACCGGCCTCGCCGGCATCCTCAATCGCGAGGTTCTCGATCTCGCTCACTGCGGGGGTCATCTTGATCTCGGCGTTGACGATGAAATCGACCGGGATGTCGTCCTCGCTGAACTCGGTGAACTTGGCAATCTCCTCTGCCATGGCGGCTTCGGTCGACTGGCCCTTGGTGGGGTCCGCGGAGACGGATTCCTCGATGCCGGCATCGGGCACATCGTCCAGTACGGTGGCATCAAAGGTGGAGCGCTTGATGCTGAAGGGTTCGGTCAGCGTGAGTCTGGCGATGGGGTTGACTTTAAAGGTACCAAAAATGACCCAGAGGATGCCGTGAGCCGCCAAGGAAAGGATCAGAGCGGTTAGGACCCAGTAGGAGACGCGCGAATCGGCCCGCCGTTGGCGAAGGCCCGGGCGTTTCCAATGATAATCGTCGCTAATCATTATGGTGATTTGAGCACACCAAGGTGCCTGCGGAGCCGGGGGAACGCAACCCCTGGGGCAATTTCCCCAGGCCCTCTTTCAAGATCTTCATTTTGGCGTCGGAAATCTCACTGCGGTCCCTGGACAGTCCACAAAGATACGCTATCTAGCCGCATCATGATTTGTTGTCGCCGCTTCCTCTTGAGCGCCCTCCTTGGTCTGGCCATGGCAGGTTGTTCGGGGGCGTCACGCACTCCCCGGATCAAGAACTCTCCCTACACGGTCTTTGGCGTGCGTTATTTTCCCTACACGGTGGCCCAGGCGCAGCAAGCGGATGAGGTGGGTGTGGCCTCGTGGTACGGACCGGATGGCGGCTGGCTCTGGTTCGGAGGCGGCTCGGAGACGACGGCGAACGGTGAGGAAGTCACCTCGCGCAGCCTTTCGGCGGCCCACAAACTCTTGCCGCTACCCTCAACCGTGGAAGTGACGAATTTAGAAAATGGCCGCCGGGCAATCTTGCGGGTGAATGACCGGGGGCCTTTTGTTGACGATCGCATGCTCGATGTGAGTTCCCGAGCCGCTGAGGTGCTCGGGTTCAAGGATCAGGGCCTTGCAAAAGTCCGAATGCGCACCGTGCGTGTGGGAGATTGATGCCATCATTGATCCTCCCACGACCTACCCGCCTCTCTTTCACCATCGACCTTCCCCACAACCATGTATTTAACCTCGAACCCGCCCTCCCTCATGAGTTTCGAAAGTGACACGATCAAGTTCCTCGAATCTCACCACCTGTTTCACGGCATTCCCTCCAAGGATCTGGCGATCGTTTTCCCCTTCCTGGGAAGTGAGCAGTTCGAGGCGGGCGACCGCATCACCGAGGAAGCAACGCCTGGCGATGCCATTTATGTGATCACGGAGGGTTCAGTGGCCCTGACCAAACGAAAGCCTGACGGAAGCGGGAGTGCCTTCCTCGAGAAACTGGGCAAAGGGGCGACCTTTGGGGAGCTGGGGCTTCTCGAAGGGAGTGAACGGTCGGCCTCCGTGACTGCGGTGGAGAGGACGGAAACCCTGGTTTTGACGGACCAGGCCTTTCGCGACGTCTTCGCATTCCGCCCGGAGACCTACCGGATGATGATGGTGAATCTGGCCCGCGACCTCAGCCGGCGCCTGCGCGCAGCCAATGCCCGCATTTCCGAGCTGGCGCCGGTGAGCGGACGCTGAGAAGGCCGGCAGACTGACTGACTGGATTGACGGACGGACGGGACACCGAGAGCAATCGATCGACCCAAGGTGGTGAACGGAAAAGCGTCTGAACGGGATGAGTGAGGAGCATGAGGACAACGCAGGGGGGACGGCGTCCAAGAAGGATTTCATTCGCGAGATCATCGATGCCGATCTCGCCTCGGGCAAACACGCGCAGATCGTCACCCGATTTCCCCCGGAGCCCAATGGCTACCTCCACATCGGACACGCCAAATCGATCTGCCTGAACTTCGGGATCGCCCAGGAGTACCCCGGCGCGCGGTGTCACCTCCGATTTGACGATACGAATCCAACCAAGGAAGACACGGAGTACGTCGATTCCATCCAGGCGGATGTGCGCTGGCTCGGATTCGATTGGAACGAGCACCTCTTCTTCGCTTCGGACTATTTCCCCCAGCTGCACGCCTTCGCCATCCAGCTCATCGAGAAAGGGAAGGCCTACGTGGACGGCCTCTCGGCCGAAGAGATCCGCGCCCATCGGGGGACACTGACGGAACCCGGGAAGCCGAGCCCCGATCGCGATCGACCGGTGGAGGAAAACCTCGACCTGTTCCGCCGGATGACGGCCGGGGAATTCGAGGAGGGCCAGTACGTGTTGCGAGCCAAGATCGACATGGCCTCCCCCAACATGAACATGCGCGATCCCACGATCTACCGGATCCGCAAGGCCTCGCATCATCGAACCGGGGATACCTGGTGCGTCTATCCCATGTACGATTTCACCCACGGGCTCTCCGACATGCTCGAAGAGGTGACGCATTCGCTTTGTACCTTGGAGTTTGAACACCATCGCCCTCTCTATGACTGGTTTCTCGAAGAACTGGAGACGCCGTGCCGACCACGCCAAATCGAGTTTGCCCGCCTGAACCTAACCTACACGGTGATGAGCAAACGCTTTCTCCTCAAGCTGGTGGAGAGCGGTCGCGTGTCTGGGTGGGACGATCCCAGAATGCCAACCATCTCGGGAATCCGGCGCCGCGGATTCACCCCGGAATCGATCCGGAGATTCTGCACTCGCCTCGGCGTGACCAAGTATCAAGGCACGACAGATGTCTCTCTTTTGGAGTTCAGCGTGCGCGAGCATCTGAACGAGGTGGCGCCCCGCGCCCTCGCCGTTCTCCGGCCGCTGAAGCTCGTCATCACGAACTATCCCGAGGACGAGGAAGAAACCTTTCAGGCGGTGAACAATCCCGAGGACCCGGAAGCGGGCACGCGGCCCGTTCCCTTCTCCCGCGAACTCTACATCGAGCAGGATGATTTCATGGAGGATCCGCCGAAGAAATATTTTCGCCTGGCACCCGGGCGCGAAGTGCGGCTTCGCTACGCCTGCTTCGTGACCTGTGAGGAGGTCATCAAGGATGAGACCGGCAAGGTGATTGAACTCCGATGCACCTATGACCCAGAGTCCAGAGGCGGCAAATCCCCCGATGGGCGGAAGGTCAAGGGCACCATCCACTGGGTGTCTGCCCGGCACGCGGTCCCGGCCAAGGTACGGTTGATCGATCGACTCTTCACCGTCGAGGATCCCCACGCTGAAGACGGGAAGTTGGAAGATTACCTGAATCCCGATTCCCAGGAGACGCTGGAGGGCTGCCAGCTGGAGCCGAGCTTGAGACAGGCGCCGATGGGCCACCGGGTGCAGTTTGAACGCCTGGGTTATTTCTGCGTGGATCCGGACACCGCACCGGATTCATTGGTCTTCAATCGGACCATCGGATTGCGTGATTCCTGGGCCAAACGGGTAGCGAAGAAGCGCTAAGGAGCCTCGAGCGAACGCTCGAGAAAGGCCACCGCCGGTAACGCCTGACAAACCGTCGTCGGGTCTCGACGTACGCCATTCGATCTAGTTAAGCTTTGCTGGTATTTCGAGAATCCAAATTCTTCCCCAAATACGATTCTTAACCTTGCGTCTATGGAATTTACATATATTTGTTAAAGAACACGATTAAGTAATATTGAATTGTTTATTATGGAATTTCCGAAGCGGCACCCCCAGATCATTTTTGACGGGGCCTCTCCTCGGGAACCCGAATTCCGCCCTGACTTTCGAGACATCTTATGAACCGCTCCCCCTCCCCTAACAACGGTCCAAACCAGGTTCCCGGAGTTCGCCCGCTGACCGGCCCCAAAACGGGGGCGGGATCCGACTCAGCGTTCAAGCCGGACGAGGCCCCGACAGTCCGGGTTTACCCCTCGGCGAACCAGCTGCCCGAGCTGAGCGCGACAGATCGTCCCTCACTTCCTCCATCGCGCTCCACCACCTCGGCCCCCGAGGCAGCTCTGTCTCCCGTAGATCATGCCGTAACGAAGGAGGTTGACGGCTTCGTTGAACTCAATCTTCGTGAAGTCCTCGGAGGGGTGCCGATTGCCAAGCTTGGATTTGATGCTAGTAAGATACCGGCCAATGTGACGACGATGCTGCCCAAGACTTCGGTCGAGCAACAAATGGCGTCCGGCCAAGTTCGCGTGCCACTGGGTGAGGTCATCTCGGGTTGCCTCGATAAGTATCGCCCCGCCTTTGCCAAGGCTGATGCGAGCGAGGCCGTTCTTCTTCCGATCAAGCCGCTTCAAGAACAACTGCCTCAACTGCAGCCCGCAATGTCCCCACAAGAATCTCCGTTTCAGCCCGCCGAGGCCTCGGCATCAAACGCTGAGAGTCCCTTTCAAGCGGCTCCACCGGCTCAAGCATCCCCCTTTGCTGCGGCTGGGGCTGGCGATTCGGCCACGCTGAACCCCCCGGCGGATTCCCCATTCGCCGCTGTGAACACCGGATCACCAAACGAGCCGCCTGCGGCCTCACCTGCTCCCGCCTCGGATTCCGCAGCGTCGTCTCCCTTTGCCCCAGCAGGCCCAAGCGCGTCATCGAGCAGCGGAGCGGATTCTCCCTTCGCCGTCCCCGCACCGGAGAATGGCGCTTCGCCGTTCGCCCCAGCCACCGAGCAGCCGTCCAGTAATCCCTTCGCGGCTCCCACAGCCGCCGAATCCGCGATCCCGGCGCCAGCCAGCGATGCCTCGCAAGCAAGCCCCTTCGCCAATCAGGCAGCCGCCGAGAACGCCGAACCCAACAGTCCCCAGGAGGGCGCATCCCCCTTTGCCACCGCCGGCGAAGCGCCCACCCCCG
>JANQJH010000668.1 GCA_028281705.1 Verrucomicrobiales bacterium | reverse complement strand
CTGGAAGGAAAATATTACCGCCCTCATCAGGCGATTATTGCAGAAATCAACCGTGCCAAGCATTCGATCAAAATTTGCCTGTTCCTTATTGGAGAAATGGAAGGTGAATACGGAGATATCCGGCTTGAAGCGCCTCAAGAGGGAAGCGAACGGGGAGGGGCGTACCTTACCAGGCCGCTCGGAGACATCGGTCAGCTCGATCGATGGTCGGCCATTCCACGTCCTCGGCCCCCGATCTCCCCGCTCGCTCAGTTCGGCGGAAGCGATCAAGGGCTTGTTGGATGTCCGAGGCGGCCAGTCATTCGGTTCCCTGCTTCCCCAACTGCTGGAATCGAAACCGCAAGACGCCCGAGCCTACCGGATGATCATGCAGCTGAACGCGCCTGAGATCGACGAGTTGTTGGATCATCTGCGAGACTCGCCGGCCAATCAAACGACGGACGCATTGGCCCGCATCGCCTTCGAGCGTCTCGGACAACTCGAGGCGACGAGGGCCTTGGAGCGCGTGTTGGCCGCCAACCAACCGCGAAAATTTATCGGTCCCGTCGTCTCCGGGTGGGCGAGCCGAGATCCCGTGGCCGCCTTTGCTTGGTATCAGGATCGCCCCTTGTTTGTGGAGGAGTTCCTCGGCATCTCCGGTTGCGCCGGGCTTGCGGCCAAGATCTTCGTCAACTGGGTCGCGCAAGATCCACTCCCCGCGCTGGATGCCATAGCGAACAAGCTTACTTCGCGCGAGCGGGAGAAATCATACACCGCCCTGGGCACTCTCATGGCGGCCGGAACCCATCGCGAAAAGTTGACGGACCGCCTGTTGGATTTCCCTGATCCTGAGTTGGGCACGGCCTTGGAGCGAATGGCGGGTCCGTGGGCCTCGCGAGACCCCGGCGGACTCGCGGCATGGCTCGACGAGGAAACGCGACTGAGTTCGCGACATCGCCAACTGGTGGCCAAGCGACTCCTGAGAACCTGGCATCGTCTCAATCCCGATGCGGCCGCACGTTGGTCAAAACAAAACCCTGATGCGGCACCCTGACACTCCTCTACTTCGAACAGAACATTCCATCATGATGAAACAGATCTGGCATCTGCATCTCATACTACTCGTCTTGACGACGTCATCTCGTTTGGCCTACTCCGATGAGATGCCGGCGGTTGCCCGCGGTCAAGGGACTTGGCTAGTCGAGCAGGCGATCTCCAACTTCGCCGTTGAATCGCTAGACGAGGCCCTGGCACTCCTGGATGGGCAGCCATTGGTCGCCAGCAGGGCGGAAGAGATCCTTTTCTCTGACAACACCTCCCTCAATGTCTTTGGACGCATCGATCCGAGACTGGTGTTCGAGACCGATAACGCCCCCTTGTTTCCCAAATACAATGAGGAGGATAACTGGGCACTGCGAGCGACCGGATTGATCTACATTCCTCGATCCGCCGAGATCACTTTTGGATTCACCTCCGATGATGGCGGCGGGCTCTGGATCGATGGAGAGGAAATCGCGCTGTTCACCGAGCCGCGCATCGCCGATGCCACTCTAGGCGCAGTCTTCTTGGAACGCGGACTGCACCAGGTGGAGTTCGTCATGTGGGATGAACGAATCCGGGCGCTGGCAGCCTTGTACGTTGCCGAAGAATCAGGTGATCATGTGGATGCACCCGAGGATGTCGCCTTTCAACCGCTGACGGCTGTGGACATCGCCAGCCTAACTACCGAAGATACGGATGAAGATGGGCTTGATGATGCCTGGGAGCGTTTCTTTTTCGATGCCCTGAGCCAAGAC
The DNA here is from genome assembly GCA_028281705.1 of Verrucomicrobiales bacterium. GTDB lineage: Bacteria > Verrucomicrobiota > Verrucomicrobiia > Verrucomicrobiales > DEV007 > JAACDM01. Next base: position 5,043 of record JANQJH010000668.1, on the reverse strand, counting down.
GGAGAAAGCGATGACGACGAAGACGGATTAACGAATCTCGAGGAGCGCCAGCACGGCAGCAATCCCGTGCTGGCCGATACCGATGGTGAAGGGCTCCTCGATGGCGAAGAAGTAAAGCAATATGCCAGCGATCCCACGATGGCAGATTCCGATGGCGATCGCCTGACCGATTTTGAAGAAGTGCGAACGCTCCAGACGTCGCCCCACAAAAAGGACACGGACGAAGACGGTTTCGATGACGGCGTCGAGCATTCCTTGAGTTCGAATCCGTTGAACGCGGACTCCATTCCCCAAGCCGTTAGGCTCGTGCAGAGCAATGGATTTCTCGAAGACTGGACGGTGCCTCATCAGTGGGAAGACGGAAAATCGCCATCGGCTGAACAGGACTACGTCGTCTTGGAAAGGTTTGAACTGAAATCCCCTTGGCGGCGCCAAGCGACCTTTCCCGGGCGCTCACTGAGCTTGCAGAATGAAGCGTTGCTCGTGCTGTGGAACAGTGAATTCACCGAAATCGATCAGCTCAGCATCAAGGATGCCGAGTTGCATTGGTGGGAGCCCGGAAGCCTGCAAGGTAGCCGGCACGAGCTTCACGGCCATGTCGAGATCTCCTTGATCAGTTGGTCGACACAGCCGCTCCATTGGCGGGCTCCCCTACAGGGTGAGGGAGACGTATTGGTCATCGGTCCGGAACCTCTGTTCGACGATTTTCGCCCGTTCAGAGAACGGGTCAAAACACTGGTCATCGAAGGCATCGGCAACCAATACTCGGGGGATTGGAAAATCCAGCGGGATGCCAAGGTCATCTTCGCAAGACCCGGGGCCTTCGGAAGCCGACTGGTCATGCAGGAAAATAGTATGCTGGAGTTCGGCTATCATGTCGCGGCCCCGGATACGCAGTTGGTCATTCAATCGGCTTCCTTTCATCTCACGGTGAATCACGACCTATTGTTAGGTGGCGTCTCGATCCCTGCCAGCGGGTTCACCCTCCCTGTGGGTAGCTATTCGGTGGACCAACTGATCGATGAAGTCGGCTTCGACAGGAATAGCGTGTCCGGCACGGGTCGCCTCATCGTTGCTGGCCCGGAAACAGATGCCGATGCCGATGGCCTACCGGATGATTGGGAGATGGATCGATTCGGTGATCTCGACGCCGATGCCGGCGGAGATGTGGATGGTGACGGCTTGGACCATCGCTTCGAATTCGCCTACGGCACCGATCCCCAAGAGACGGATACGGATGATGACGGCGTCCAAGACCACGAGGAAATCACCATCCATCAGACCGATCCCAACATCGCGGATTCGGACGCTGATGGCTTGAGCGACGGCCGGGAGATCTTTGAGATCCGATCAAATCCACTGGTGGCGGACAGCGATGGCGATGGACTCATTGACGGCAATGAAGTGGATGCCCATCAAACCAATCCTGTGATCGCTGATTCCGATGGCGACGGGTTTTCCGATGGCGAAGAGATCGCAGCGGAAACGGCCCCCAGCGATTCGAACGCGACTCCTCCAATGGAGATCATCGTGGGTAGCTTCTTCGAATCGGTACCGCTGGGAAATGCGATCCCGTTTGCCGGCAACCGCGACGAGCATGGTTGGGGGGCCACAACGGAAACCGGGCGTTGGTTTATCGCCGATCGACTGACGAACCCTGTGTCCGGCGAGGAAGTTGTGTTGCCGAGCAGAGAGCTCGTCCTCGAGGACGGCTGGGGCAGTTGGACGAGCCATGCGATTGCGTTAGGAGGCATCCGTTTTCCGGCCTTGAATGCAGACGTCGGCCTCTACGAGCCGCAGACTGGCCTCTTCTCCAGCACGGACAACCTCTTCATTGTGATCGAGATCAGCCGCGATCGCGGCCGCACGTATGAGGAAGCCGGCAGACTGATCGAGGGTGCCGGGCCTCCGATCGGTCCAACGCTGGATGGTGGTATTGAAGACGTTCGGTTTGGCTACCTAAACGATGTCATCGCCATTCATACCTCCACGGCGGCGCCGCTGACACGTCTGCGCTCTCCTTTCGGGATGATACCGGTCGATGCCACCCATGCGCGCATCGTCATCAACGGACGGCACAAGCCGGGAGACGGCAAGAGGTATCGCTTTGACAACATTCATTTGTCAGGCATCCCGCAATGGAGTCGATCTCAGGACAGGGACAACGACGGGATCGACGATTTCACGGAAGCGCGATTTTTTCTCGATCCCAACACATTCTCTGATGCCGCCGCCGACTTCGACGGCGACGGGATCGACAATCGCAAAGAGATTGAGGCGAGAACCAATCCTCACCTTGCCGATACCGACGGCGATCAATTGAGCGATCTCGAGGAAGTGAACGCCGGTACCGAGCCGCTACTCACGGATAGCGATCGCGATGGCCTGAGCGACGGCATGGAACGGCTCAGGCATTTCACAGATCCCACGGAGCCGGACAGCGACGGCGGGGGCGACAGCGATGGTCTGGAGGTCTCCCAGGGCACCGATCCCAATATCGCGGCAGATGATCGGGTTGGGGAGACACTGCTAGGTTACATCGACTTTGAAGGCCTCGATCCCGGTGTCACGGAGCAGCGAGGGCTGGGATTGAATATGTCATGGAGACTGTTTGGCGGGCGACACAGTGGCGTGGAGGTCCTCTTTGATGAAGGGGGCAATCCTGACGGTCATCTCGTGATCGCCGATCGACGATTGAGCTGGAACAGTGTGTGGACACCGATAGAACGACTTGCCGATGTGCATGCCAGTATGACCGTGGCGGCCAGCGTTTCCAACAGCCAGTTGGCCTACACCGATGAAGACTTCATCACCATCGAGGTAAGAGTCAATGACGGCCCACTCGATCACAATGCCCTCGTCAACCAGGGCGGCTACCACAACCCTAGCACCGTCGTCTACTCCACGACCATTTCACTTGACCCGCAAACTTCAGACAAATCGTTCGATGAAGTCTTGCCGCTCGATGAGAACGGCCTCGCCAAGCCGGTCACCTTGCAGTTCGGCGGCCTCGATCTACTCGGCACCATCGATCGGCCCGCCGACGCGGTGAGCTTGGTTCTGATGACGGACGCGACGCGAAACGTCAGGTTTGAATTCGATGACATTCAATTTCGATCCATTCCCTTCAGCAGCGGGCCGGATCGTGATCGCGACGGTCTTCCCGATGTCTACGAAACTGAAAATCAACTAGATCCGAGCCTCTTCGCCGATGCCGCCACGGATCCCGACGGGGATGGCTTGAACAACCTCGAGGAGTTCCGGCTAGGAACCGACCCCCAGCGTCCTGACATGCCTCCTGTCGTGCCTAACATACCGTCTGTCGCCCTCGATCCTGCAGGGTTCTCCTTGTTCTTCAATCAAGGAATCGAAGATACCACCTTTCAAGTGGAGCGCTCCTTCGACTTGAGAACGTGGGAAACCATCGGAACGGCTGAAAGCAAAACAGGGCATTTTTCCGATCCCGAGGCGAAGTCGCACCCACAGGCCTACTATCGATTGGTCAAGTGACGCCTCAATCGAAAGAGCGCCCTGTAAGATCAGAAGAAATCTCAAGGCGTCCCGCCGGCGCCGTTGGCGATCGTCGAGCCGTCGTTGTGGATCACGCCCGGATCAAAGGCGAATGATGGCGTGTCGTTGGCGCCTTCGCCGCCGCTACCGCCGCTGCCCCCGCCCCCTCCGTTGCCTCCATCGCCGCCGCTGACCGTCGATTGGTTCAAATTGATCGTGCCGTTGGTGAAAACGTGTACGCCCGCGCCACCATCGCCACCGGAGCCGCTGGCTCCATCGCCGCCACGGCCCCCTGTGACGCTCGACGCCACATTGACGTTTGCCCTACCAGGTTCGTTCTGTGTCACCGGTCCGCCGACGCGGATGCCTTCGCCGCCCAATCCGCCATTGCCACCGTCACCCCCACGGCCACCGATGACAGAAGCACCATTTACCGTGGCGATTCCTCCACCGGAGGAGACGAGGATGCCTTCGCCACCGGAGCCGCCGTCCTGTCCGGCGTCACCTCGACCGCCATCCCGTCCGGTCACGGCCGACGAGCCATCGAGGATCACCGAGCCTCCGGCGATAAAGATCCCCATCCCTCCGTTTCCGCCTTCCTGACCTCCACCTGCGACCGCATGGCCTCCATCTCCGCCAGTGATCGGAGTGTTTCGCACCTCCACCACCGCGGGATCCCCGGCAAACAGTCCTGACCCGCCCGATCCATGAAACCGCCCTCCGCCATTGCCCCCTTCACCACCGGTGATGAAGGAATCCGTGATCGTGGCCGTGGCGCCTGGATCAGCGACTTCGAGGGCAATTGCAGTTCCACCCCCTCCGCCCCGCGATCCGAGAGTGGGCTCGTCGGCACCCTTCCCTCCGCGCACGGTCGAACGTGCCAAACTGAATGCCGAAGCACCGCGGGCTTGGATACCGATACCACCTTGACTAGCAGAATCTCCAAACAGCGAGCCAGTTCCACCGCTGACAACGACATCGGAAAGGGTCGCCTCCGTGCTTTCGAGAAAGAAGCCCGCACCTCCGGCCGGCCCCCCATCCACGGTGGACTGCATCACGGTTAGAACGCCGCCGCTTGTGTGGATTCCTCCTGCGACAGTTCCCCCTCTGATGGTCGACTCGACGATCTCAACCGTCGAGTCCGCCATCTCCACCGCGCCGGAGATGTAGTTGATGCCCTCGAAAACCGTCTCACCGCCCGTGATCACCGAATTCTGAGAGATGTTCAGCACACTCGCACCCTCGACGAAAACACCCGATCCAGCCGCGCCGTTGATTGGGCCGAAGAATACCGTGGGCGCACCCGCGAGCCCCGCACGACCACCGGTGAGCATTGAATTGACAACAGTGACAGTGCTCGCTCCGGCAGCTGATACCGCGCTCCCGCCACGCCCACCGTCACCGCCTTGTTCTCCCCCGGCACCATTGCCGCCGGCGCCGGCATTGCCGCCCGTGAGCGTCGAGTCAATGATCTCCACCGTGCCGCCGCCATCGATCCATAGTCCCGTTCCGCCAATCCCACCCGCGCCCCCC
>JANQJH010000641.1 GCA_028281705.1 Verrucomicrobiales bacterium | reverse complement strand
GTTTGCCACCTTCTCCCGACCAGGTGCGTGCCTTCATGGCGAGCCCCACGGAGGAAGCCTATGTCGCGTCGGTGGACGAACTCTTACAGAGTCCCCATTTTGGCGAGCGCTGGGGACAACATTGGTTGGACCTCGTCCGCTATGCCGAGACCTGGGGTCACGAACAGGATTATGCCATCCCCGAGGCCTGGCGGTATCGCGATTATGTGATCCGCGCGCTGAATGGAGACGTGCCCTACGATGATTTCCTCGTGGAGCACATCGCGGGTGATCTGGTCGAGCCGCCCCGCCTCGATCCCCAGAGCCGGACCAATCAGTCGATCCAGGGGACGGGGTTTTGGCATCTTGGTGAGGCGACCCATTCGCCGGTGGACATCCGCGATGACGAGTGCACGCGGGTCTCGAATCAGATCGATGTGTTCTCCAAGGCTTTCCTCGGACTCACGGTGATGTGTGCCCGCTGTCATGACCACAAGTTCGACGCCATTTCCACCAAGGACTACTATGCCTTGTTCGGTTACCTGCAGAGTTCGAACTACCAGTTGGCCGACGTTGCCGATCCCGAAGCGCAGGCCGCGGCCTATCGGGCGTTGACTGGGATCAAGGCTGAAGAAGAAACCGCCGTACGGCAGATCGTGGGGCGGGCCTATGGGCGTGCGCGGGATCAGGGGCCGATCGATTGGACGGCGCGGATCACCCCGGAGAGCAAGGATCCGGGCCACCCGCTCTTTCCTCTCAGGATGGCGAAAGAGGACGCCTCTTTCGAGCAGGCGCGTGCCGAGATCTTAAAACGTTGGCTCGATGAGGAGACCGGGACGGCGGCGGCGAAAAAGGCGCAAATCGTCGTGCGCACCGAACGAAAGGGCGAGTTGCATCTCACGCCGATTAAAGAGGCCTATGATCCGGCGGTGCATCTCGTCGTCGACTACGCCTCGGAGAAGAATCCGCCATGGTACGTCAATGGCTATCGTTTTGGTCACGGGCCCAGCTCCGTGGGAAGCTTGATGACGAAGAAGTCGAAGTCTGGGGAAAACCTCGCCCCGAGCTTGGTCGTGGAACCCGCGGCGCATGCCGATCTCGTGAGCGAATCACTCAGTGGGCTCATGCGGACGAAGACCTTTGAGGTCGTGGGGGATCGTTTGTGGTACCGTTATCGTGGCCGGGCGAAGGTTTTTCTCGCGGTCGATTCTCATCGTGTTTGTCAGGGCCCCTTGCACAGCCAGCGTCTGCGCATGGAACTCAAGGGAGGTCAAGACTACCGCTGGGCCTCGCATGATGTGAGCAAGTACATTGGACACCGCGTGCATGTGGAGTTCACTCCGATCGAAGGATTCAGTCTAAGTGGTGTGCGCTTTGGTCAGGATGAACCGCTACGCGCGTTCCAGCCAAATGGAGCGATCCGAGTGGCGGTGACCCGTTCCGATGTCGGCTCCTGGGAGACCTTGAATGGCGCCCTCAATCGCGTCTTTGACCATGCGGTCCACGGCTGGGTCCAGGGCGATGCACTCGACTCCGAGACGGCGGCCCTCGTCGATTGGATTCTCTTCCGGTCGGGGCTCCTCGAACGGAACCACTCCGCGGACCTACAGCGAACGCTTCAGGGCTTCGCCAAGGCCCGGAAGATTTCGGAAGCGTCCATTCCCGAGCCCATCCGTGCGCTTGCTCTCATGGAAGGCAGTCCGGAAAACGAACCCGTGCACGTGCGTGGCAACTACCGGACACTCAGCCGGGAAACGGTGCCTCGGGGAACGCTTCAAGCCCTGCAGATTCCCGGGAGAGACACCGCGAGCCGTTTGCAACTGGCGCATGCGGTGGCCAGTGCCGACAATCCCTTGACCGGCCGCGTCTTCGTCAATCGGGTGTGGCATCATCTTTTCGGGCGTGGGATCATCGAGACGGTGGACAATTTTGGCGTCACCGGGGCACCCCCTTCTCACCCCGAATTGTTAGACCATCTGGCCCATCGCTTCACGCGAGTGCACGACTGGTCCATCAAGGCGCTCTTGCGGGAAGTCGTCCTGTCGAACTCCTATCGCATGAGCAGCCGGCCCGACCACGGGAAAGCCAAGGTGGATCCGGCCAATCGCCTGTGGCATCGGATGCCGGTGAGGCGTCTGACGAGCGAGGTCATCCGCGATCACTTGCTCTGCGTCTCGGGACGCTTGGACAGCAAGATCTATGGCAAGAGTGTCATGGTCCACATCTCGGAGTTCATGCGCAACAACCGCAGCCCCAAGGGAAGCGGTCCGCTCGACGGCGACGGCCGGCGCAGCATCTATATCGAAGGGCGCCGCAACCATATGGAGCCCTTGTTAGTGGCGTTCGACAAGCCGACGCCCTTCACTGCCATTGGCCGGCGCAATGTCTCCAGTTCCCCGGCCCAGCCCCTGATGTTGTTGAACAACGAACTCGTGCATCAGGAGGCCGCGCGCTGGGCCCGGCGAATCCTCGAGCGAGGAGGGGAGGATGATGGGGAGCGATTGCGAGAGGCCTATTGGACGGCCTTTAGCCGGGAACCGGAAACGTGGGAGGAAGAAGTTGCCCTCGCCTTCTTGGCGGAACAGCGGGATCTGTATTCGGGAGGCGACGCTGACCTCCAGGCCTGGACGGATCTGGCCCACACCTTGATCAATGTGAAGGAGTTCATCTTCATCAACTAACGTTATTTTTATCGACGAGACATGCACTGCGGACGATTCCAATCTCTTCCCTGCTCCCGGCGCGCCATGTTACAGCGTTGCGCCAACGGTTTCGGAGCGGTGGCGCTGGCTGCGCTATCTCAGGATCGCGCGTATGGGGCTCTGCGCCGCGGTCTCTCGATGGACCCGCAGTCCACGCATGCACCGCGTCGTGCCAAGAACGTCATCTTCCTCTACATGGATGGCGGCGTCTCCCAGGTAGACTCCTTTGATCCCAAGCCGCGGCTCGACCGGGAGCACGGCCAGCCCTTCAAGCCGAAGATGGAGCCGACCCAGTTCGACAACATCGGCACGACCTACAAATCGCATTGGGCTTTTCGCCGCTACGGGCAGAGTGGCATTCCTGTGAGTGATCTCTTTCCCAAGATTGGCGGCTGTATCGACGATATCTGCGTCGTGCGTTCCATGGTGGCCAATTTCTCGGAGCACAACCAGGCCAACTTCTTTCTCCACACTGGGTTTGGCGTGCAGGGCCGGCCGAGCATGGGCGCCTGGGTGGGGTATGGCTTGGGGAGTGAGTGCAATGACCTCCCGGGCTTTGTCGTCCTCAACGGCGGCCTCATTCCCTCCGGCGGTCTGGACAACTTCGGCAGCGGTTTTCTCCCCGCCAGTTATCAAGGAACCCTCTTTCGTGCCGGCGAAACTCCCCTGGCCAACGTCGTGCCGCTGGAATCGCGACCCGGGATCCAGGATCGCAAATTGCAGCTCTTGCGCCGTCTGGATCAAGGTGTCCTCCATCGTATGGGACACGTGGATCAGTTAGAATCAGCCATTGCCAATTACGAGATGGCCCATCGGATGCAGGCGGCCGTGCCCGAGCTGGTGGAGCTCAAAGGTGAGACTGAAGCGACGAAGAAGCTCTACGGTGTGGACGCGGCCTACGACAAGACGCGCCTCTTCGCCGTGCAATGCTTGTTGGCCCGGCGCATGGTGGAGAAAGGCGTCCGCTTCATTGAACTCACCTGCCCGCGAATCAGCGGCAATGATCGCTGGGATGCCCACAGCGGACTCAAGCGCAATCACACCACCAACGCCCTCGCGGTGGACCAGCCCATCGCCGGTTTGTTGACCGATCTCAAGGCCCGGGGCCTGTTGGAAGAGACCCTGGTCGTCTTCGCCGGCGAATTTGGCCGGACGCCCTTCGCCCAGGGGAGCGATGGGCGGGATCACAACCCCTTCGGTTTTTCCATCTGGATGGCCGGGGGCGGCGTCAAGGGCGGCCTGACCTATGGGGCCACGGATGAATACGGCTACCGCACGATCGAGAATCGCGTTGAAATTCACGACATGCATGCCACCATGCTCCACTTGTTAGGCATGGATCACAAGAAACTGACCTATCATTTCGATGGGCGCGACATGAGACTAACCGATGTGCACGGACACGTGGTGGAGGAGATTCTCGAGGTTTGAGCCAGGATTACCCGATCTGAAGACGACCCTCACGGCGATCGCCGTGGCGCTCCTGCCCCCGGGTGTGGTTTCCTCGGCGGAGGATGTCCATTGGCCAGGGTGGCTCGGCCCCAAGCGTGACGGCTGGGTGCCCTACTTCGAGGCGCGATGATGTCGGGACTAAAGTCCCGCCCACTTTCTTTGCAGAACGGTGGAGAATGGGGCGCCATAAGAAAGTGGCAGGGACTTCAGTCCCTGAGGTTTGCGGGATGATGTCGGGACTAAGGAGCTGCAAAACAATAAACTACCGATTTAGTTTGATTATGTTAAATAAATGCCTCATGATGGAGGCGTGCCGGACAATCAAGTCGTCGCTCTT
>JANQJH010000640.1 GCA_028281705.1 Verrucomicrobiales bacterium | reverse complement strand
AAGAGCGACGACTTGATTGTCCGGCACGCCTCCATCATGAGGCATTTATTTAACATAATCAAACTAAATCGGTAGTTTATTGTTTTGCAGCTCCTTAGTTTAGGGAAGCGATGCCGTATGCCTACGGAGGTTGGCGCGGACGAGATGCCGATTTCACCGGAGAGGTGGGGTGGGTGTCCAAGGTGAGATGGGAGAGGCGATCACAGGGATAGGAAGGACCGGCGGGACGCCGTCTCACGATCTACGAGCCCGCCGGACAAAAAAAACCGCCTTCAGGAAATCCTGAGGCGGTTCGATAAGTGGGGAGAAATCGGGGTGTGAGGGGCGCCTCGTTTAAAAATCGTCCACCGACAGGACCTGACGTTCGCGATACTGTCCGCAGGAGGGGCAGGCAATGTGGGACGGGACCGCGCTTCCGCATTCGGGGCAGGTCTTGAGGAGAGGAGCACGCCAGCGGTTGGCGCCGCGACGCATCTTGCTCTTCATCTTCGACATTCTTCTCTTAGGGACGGCCATGGTCTGGTGTTGGGTGGTGAATTCGTTGTTGTGTAGCTAGTCGTTGGTCTTCAAGCCGTCAAGGGCATCCCACTCGGAGCGGCGACTTTCGCTGCCTGAAGTCTCTTGGGGAGACTCCACCAAGGGCAGGTTGTCGTCCTCGTCCGATCCGGGCGCCCTCGGGTAGGCTGGAAGGGCGAGGAGAATATCTTCACGAAGTTGGTCTGTCAAATCGAGGAATTCACTGTTTTCCTGCTCAATGGACTCCAGATAGGGATCCAGCTGGATCTTGTGGGGAAAAGGCTTGGTGGTGCGGGCGCAGGTCAGTTCAAAATCCGCTTCGAGCCGGCCCTGGAGTACGAGACAGCCGTCCGCCAGGGTCGCCTTCAAGTTGTAGCGGAGGGCCGAGAGCGGTCGGGCGAGGCCGTCTTTCAGGTCGAAAACAGCCTGGTCGAGCTCTCCCTGGAGCTCAACGCCCTCCAAAGGAATCTCGGCCAACTGAAGGATGAGATTGGATAGAGCCATGATTTCCAGGAGCGGTCCGAGGCTCTTTACTAGCGGCGTTTTCCGGAATGGAAACTGAAAATTGCAAAAAAGGAATGCACCGATCTCCCGGTTACGTCGATTGTTGTAACTGATTGATGATGAACTTATTATTTCTCGGAATGTCCCATCGGAGACAGGCTTCGTTCACGCTTCGGAGCGTTGTGCGAGCAAGATCGAATAGGATGTTGCGCCCGGCGTCAGACCCGGAAGGAACGCGATTCCTGGCGTGACTATGGTTTGCAAAATGAGTCACTTGTTTGAATTTGACCGCCACTGATGATGCGAGCGCCCTGGAGCACCCCCAAGTATGGCAGACGGGGCTGGAGAACGTGGTTTGGTCCCTGGAGACTGCTGTTGACCTTGGGCTTCCTCTCGGGCTTGACGGCGCTCGTTGGGCTCGGTTTTTTCGCCCGCTACGCCTATTTGGCGAGTCACTTTGACCTCGATGCCCTGGGGAAGATGCCCGAGCGCACCATGGTTTATGATGTGAAGGGCCGATTGATCGGCCGATTGCACGGGATGAATCGCATCACGATTCCCTTGGACAAGACTTCCCGTCATTTCATCGATGCCCTCGTGGCCCGCGAGGACACGAGTTTCTTTGAGCATCGCGGGGTGGACTATCGCGGGGTGGCGCGGGCGGTGGTGCGCAATCTCAAGGATGGCGAGTTTGTTCAGGGCGCGAGCACCATCTCCATGCAGTTGGCGCGGAACAGCTATGGGCTGACGGAGCGCACCCTTCACCGGAAGCTTGTCGAGGTGATGTTGACGCGGCGGATCGAGAGGTCGGTGGCGAAAAACAAGATCCTCGAACTCTACATCAATCGGATCTTTTTCGGGAGCGGGATTTACGGGGTTGAACGGGCCAGCCAAGCCTACTTCGGAAAGCCTTCCGCAGCCCTGACACTTGGACAGGCGGCCTGTCTCGCGGGCATCATCCGCAGTCCCAATCGATTTTCTCCCTTCGACAATCCCGAGGGTGCCAAAGGCGAACGCGATACCGTGCTCAATCGCATGGTGTTGTTAGGTTATATCTCCGACTGGGAGGCGGCGGCAGCGAAAGCGGCCTCGCTCGAGATCCAGGAGGAGCCGACCTATCACTGGCAGGAGAACTACGCCATGGACTTTGTCAGGCGCTACCTGAACGAGTCCTGGCTCCGCGACCAGGAATACAAGGAAGACGGGGGGCTCAAGGTTTACACCACGCTGGATCAGGACGTGCAGCTGGCGGCGGAGGAAGCGCTGAGGCAGCGGCTTGATGCCCTGGAGGCCCTACCCGAGTACCGTCATCCGACCCATGCGCAGTTCGCCGCCCGCTGGCGGGAGGGCGATGCCTTACAGACGCCCTATTTGCAGGGAAGCGTGGTCGTTCTCGACAACGATACCGGCAGTGTGGTGGCTTTGGTAGGCGGGCGGGACTACCGCCACAGCAAGTTCAATCGCGCCTTGCACGCCAAGCGCCAGGTGGGCTCGGTCTTCAAGCCGTTTGTTTACGCGGCGGCTTATGAGCAAGGTGAAATCCTACCCAAGACACGGATCAGCGACGACCGCATTCAGCCCTACGAACTGAATCACTACGGGCTTCGACCCTGGAGTCCGCGCAACTCCGATCGGACCTATCGAGGTTGGCGCGAGGCGGAGTACGGTTTGATCGCCTCACGCAACACCATGACCGTGCGCGTGGGGGAACGCGCCGGTTTGGAATCTGTGAGGCAGTTGGGTCATGCGGCCAATCTTGCCGATCCGAAACGCAATCCCTTGCCCGAGTCTCCCGTGGTTTACATCGGCGCCTTCGAGGCCCCGCTGCTTCAGGTGACAAGCGCCTATTCCGCTCTGGCCAATGGAGGCATTCGTCCGCAGTGGCACATCATCCGAAGCATTGAGGATCGCGGCGGTGTTCGCTTGGACCATGTGCGCAGCGGTTTCAAGCAACGTTTGCTCCAGGAGGGCACGGCGGCCTTGGTCACCCAAGGGCTCGAGGCTGTGATGGAGAGCGGTACCGGCGCCAGTGCGCGGAATCTCGGCTGGGAGTGGCCCGCCGCGGGAAAGACCGGGACCACCGATGACTATCGTGATGGCTGGTTCATGGGCTATTCCAGTTCGCTGACCTGCGGCGTGTGGGTGGGGCTGGACAACAATCAGCCAGTGATGCCGGGAGGTTATGGCAGCAAGATGGCGCTGCCGGTCTGGGTGGATGTGATGAAGAAGGCTGTCGAGCATGGCTACCCCGCGGAACATCTGCCCCCGGGTCCTTCACGGGTTCCGATGGAGGTCTGCCTTCAGTCCGGAGACCTCGCAGCTGGAGGCTGCCACCAGGCCGGAGCGGTGGCTCGGGAGCTGATTCCAGAAGATTTGATCGATGGGCGCGTGCTCTGCCGGGAGCATGGGGGGCGAAATTGGGCGGGGCCGGCTGCGATGAGGCCTCGAGACGTTCCGGGGCGAAGAGGCCCACGTGAGGCGCCTCGGCCGCGGCGCCCCGGTGTGATGGACCGGATCTTCGGTTGGCTTCGTTGATTGTTTGGGGTTCCAGACAATCAAAATGTACTGTTGATTTGGAAATTATATCCATTATGCTCATTCTATGGCAACTGCTCCCTCCCCAACCGTCGCGTTTGGTTGCCCCCGTTGTGGATCGAAACTTTTCGCGCCGGCAAACTCCGGTACCTTGGAAGGGCCCTGCCCTCGCTGCGGTGAACAGATCCGAGCCTCGATCCCACCTGGGGCGATCCTCGCTTCAGAAACCGGAACGGCGGCTGGGAATTCCCATCTCGCCGATGAGACTCGAGTGGATCATTTGGCGCAGACGGGCGTTCCTCGTTCGGAGCTGAACCGGGTTCCTGAGCCGGCTTCGCCAAGCGCGCAGGAGCAGTCGCAGGCAGAGGCCCAGGAGATGGTGGCTCCGGCCCCGGTGAAAGTGAAGCCTCGGCCTCGAGAGATCCCTGGGGCGACGTCGACCCAGCCTCCGCATGAACTGCCGCGGCATCTTCAGGGGCGTTACGATGCCATTGTGCAGAAACTGGCGGCTTACGAAGCTGCCGGTGTTCCCACGGGTCACCCGGATCGCCTGCATCTCGTCGAAGAACTTTTTCGGGCCGCGTCGCCTGAGGAACCGGCCTCCTTTTCGCCGACGGACATGCGCCCTCGGGCTCAAGCTCAGCCTCAAACGCAGTCGCGGCCACAATCCGGAGGGAGTTGCCGCAAAGTGGGTTCACATTTGCCTCCGCGGCGGGGAAACTTGCCTCCCAGGCGCCGGGATCCCAGGTGTCAGCCCATGGGGGATCGCCCGCTGCCGTCGATGTCTTACCGTGAGGCGTCCCTCTCTGATGGTCACTCAGGTCGAGGGCCTGGCGCCGTCGAAGCCATGGCGCCACCCGTGATCCAGTCGCAACTGCTCACCAAGCGATCCCGTGAGGATAGGGCGTTGCGCTCGAGTCAAAAATTCACCCGTCTGGAGAAAGTTGGCATGGGGGCCATCGTGCTGGGAGTGTTGATAGGCGCGGTGCTTGTCTTTAACTATCTCAAAGGGGCGCAGCTGGAGTCCGACCGAGCCGCCGCCTCTCGCGGAGAAAGCGTGCCTGTGGGAATGGTGGAGGCCGGGACCGTAGCGGCTCAACCGCTGTCGCCCCTGACCAGGATGGAGGAGGCGAAGATCAAAGAACAGGTCAAGGCCTTCCATCGCGCGGCTTCATCCGAGGCCAAGATTCCCTTTCTGATCGATGGCTTCCGGATTTTGGATCAGTTGGCGACGTATTATGAGACGCATCCGTTGGAGCCCAAAGAGGTGGCCATTGATTCGGCGCTGACGCCGGTGAGCTTTCCTCAGGGCACCTACTACCGCGGGACCGGCCGTTACGCCGATGGCCGCTCACTCGAGTTTTACGCGGCGAGGCGGGGCGATGAGTTTCTTCTCGATTGGCCATCGTTGTGTGGCTATTCCGAGATTCAGTGGAGGGAATTCCTGCAAAAGAAGCCGGAGATCCCCTTCGAGTTTCGCGTCATTGCGCGGCAGGCCCCGATGGGCCCTGGTGGTGCGCTGGATCCGATGCGCTACATGGCTGTGAAAGTGACCGACTTTGAATCGGGGGACGTGCAGGTGGCCATCGCCGACACGAAGACACCGGCGGGGCAACGGTTGAAACAGGTCCTTGCGGGAGCGGGATTGGAGCCAGTCCGGCTGCGGCTCAAGCTGGCTTTCGATCCGAGTCTCGCGGGGACGTTCAAGATTGTCGTCGATGATTTTGTGAGTGACCGCTGGATTCAGCCCGGTACGATCGGATTTGGTTAGATCGATCGCTCGACGTGATCGCGTCCGTGCACGACAGGCGACGCGTTGGTCCCACGTTTATTTTCCCGCGATGGGATTCAGGCGAAAGCCGAGGAGGCGGACGAACTCTTTCGAGCGGTGAAGTGCCGGCGTGATGGTGATCCTGGCATTGTCCGAATCAGCCTTGTACTCTCCCGCGATCAGTTTCTTGGGTTTATCAAATCCGCCGGTGTCGGCCAGGTTGGGGGAGTACTTTGAACTATTCACCGCGACCTTGAGGCGTCCCTTGCTGTTGCTGGCGTAGGAGATCTCGATCTCGTAGGTCACGCCCTTCTCCGTTGGCATGGGCCAGCGGGCTCTGGCCTGACTGGAATTCCAGCCGACCAACCCCTTGTTTTTCGAGTCGAGGGCGACACCACCCTCCAGTTCGGCGCGTGAGAAATCGGCTATCAACGCTTTCGGGCCGGCGGCGTCCGGCCGCGATGTGGCAATCTCTACGGGTAAATCGGGAACGCGCTTGAGAGGGCCGTCGAGAGCCTTGGCTTCCTCGGTCATCTTCTTTTCGAGGGCGCTGATCTCTTCCTCGATCTGTTTGAGCAACTTGGGATGATTCTTCGAGGCGACCCGCGTTTTCCAATCTTTGAGCTTTTTCAGATAGGCCTCCTGAGCCGGTTTTCGCGTGAGATAGAGTGTGCGGAGATAGGACTGGTGGGTCGCTTCGTAGGCCTCTTCGAGAGAAGAGGCCGGCGGCTCGTCCTGTGCGATGGCGGCGGTCAGAAGGGCGAAGCCGGCGAACAGTCGTCGCAGAGGACGCGGGAAAACGAACGTTCTCACGCTAATACATGAGGTCCTCAGGTTCCGGAATCGTCTCGATATTGTCGACCTGCACGACGGGCACTCTACGGCCATCTTGCTTGGGATAGACCATCTTTCCCTTGATCTTGACCCAGCTGTCCTCGGGCAATTGTGGCGGCGCCTTCCCAAAGTCGGCGGAGAATCCGATGGGACGTGCGTCTGCCAGACAGCAGCTGACGAAGAGCCGGTAGAGGCGGAGGCGTGTTCCGTTGGGATCGTTCTCCGCAATTTCCGGTGCTACCTGACCGGTCGTTTCGATCGGCTGACCCTGGAGGACGTCGGCGAGTTCTTCGTCGGCAGCGGAGTAGAATAGTGAGGGAATGGGGATGAGGAAATTGCCTTCCTCGCTCTTGCGCACTTGTTTTTCTAAGTCTGCGAGGGTGTAGCGATCTTCGTCGGCACCTTGGTCGCCGGCTTTGGAGGAATTGTTGTTCGCGGGGCCGCCGGGGGCGACGACTTCGTTGGAGTAAAGCCCTTTGTTGGCCAGGGTCTCGATGCTGAATTTGTCCTGCGACAGCGCGGCGGCTCCGATGGCCGGGACGAGAACGATGACGAGGGTGGCGAGGATTCCCGGGACCGTTTGATCATCGTGGGAGTGCCCATGGTCGTGGTGCTCGTGGTGGTGGTGTTCGTGCTCGTGGTGGTGTTCGTGATCGTGGTGATGTTCGTGTTCGTGGTGATGTTCGTGTTCGTGATCGTGGTGATGTTCGTGCTCGTGCTCGTGGTGATGTTCGTGCTCGTGGTGCTCGTGGTCGTGTTCGCTGGAGCACTCCGCATGATCATCGTGTTCGTGATGATGGTGTGCCTCATCACGGTGATCGTGGTGTCCGTGCTCGTGAGTGCATGCCGGTTTCGATCTGGAAGTGAAGAGGTTGAAAAAACCGACCACGGCGAGGCCAAGCCCGCCGAGGAGGGGGCCGATGCGGAAAGATTCCGTCAGGACGTCGTTCACGCGGCCGGAGGCGTAGAAGTAGAGCATGACCGCGGACCAGGCGAAGAGGACGAAGATGCTGGAGAAATGGAAAAATCTCGGAGCTGGCATGGTTCGGGAAGGCGAAGAGGCTGAGACGAGAACGAGGCTAGAAGGGGAGTTTGGTGACGGGGATCAGTGACCAGGCGGAACAGATGAGGCTGATGAGGATGAAGAGTCCGCAGACCAACATCCAGACGAACTTAGCACGAAAGATGGAGGCATACATGAAAAGAAGCTTCACATCGACCATGGGGCCAAAGACGAGGAATCCCAGTTTGGCAGCGTATTCGTAGGCCTGGCTGGGGAAGGCGACCTTGAGGGTGGCGGCGACGAAGGCATCCGAGGTGCTGCAGAGGGAGAGGATGAAGGCCAGGGCCATCAAGGTGGTCACCGCGACGAAGATGTGGGACGACATGAGATCCCCGAGCCCCTGTTGGAAGCTCGAGGTGTTGAAAATGGAGGTCAACGCGGCGCCGATGGTGAAATACATGCCGGTATCGACACAATCGCGCATGGCGGTGCGGAAAGCGGCGATGAGGCGCGCGCCGTCGCGCAACGACTGGCGGATGGCCCCGAAAATGGATTTTCCCTCGCCGGAGTCCCGCGACGCCCGGTTGGCCTCCATGCCCTGGAGGACTTTGGGGCGCATGATGCTGGAGGCTGCGAGGCGCTGGATGAGCAGGCCGACGAAGACGCAGACGAAATAGGCGATGAGCACGCGAGACCCGGTGACGAAGATGGGGTGATGTTGCAGATTGACGAGGAGAGGGCCCATGTCCTCGTTTTGCCCGGAGAAACCGATCATGGTGCTGGTGACGGTGATCGGGTTGATGATGGGGGCGGCCAGCATGTAGGTCACGGCACAGGAGACCGGCAGGCCCTTGCGGATCAGCCGGCCAATGACGGGGACGATGGCGCACTCACACACGGGAAAGATGATCCCGAGTAGGCCGCTGATGAGGATGGCGGCGGAGCGCCGCTTGGGGAGCAGCCGGTCGATGGCCCAGGGAGGCAGATAGGCGTCGATGAATCCGGAGACCAGAGTTCCGAGAAAGATAAAGGGCAGGCCTTCGAGGAGCAGGCTGATAAAAGCAGTGG
>JANQJH010000219.1 GCA_028281705.1 Verrucomicrobiales bacterium | reverse complement strand
AATCCGCCAGTTGACTGACTAACTGATGGAGTGCCCATGAAATGGTCAAAGCTGTCACTGTATCTTGGCCTGACGTTGTTGTTGGGAGTCTTTTTGATCATCGCGTTCCAGGATTCCGACCCGAAGACGTCTGTCTTTCGGGCACTGTGGAGCTCGAACAAGGCCCGGATGATCATCGAAGCCAGGTCCGGTCAGAATGTGGGGGTCTATCTCGACGGTGAGTTCCTCGGGGACACTCCCCTGAGGTTGACTTACAGTGACTTTGAGCGTCTGAAGCTTCCGGACCCGGCAGATATCCCAATTGCTCCCGGAGCGCACTGGTGCACTTGGGATTTACATCGTGGTCAGATTGCCATCAGCCCGCCGTCGGACCGGTATGCCGTGCGCGGCTTGTCATTCCGGGATGAAGAGGGAAAGCCCTTGAAATTGACTGGAATTGGGATGTCGAACCCGGAAACGACCGGAAAGGTTCAGCGGCTTTCCGTGAAGTTTTCTCCGCGGCTGAAGAAGCGGAATCGATGGGTTGGGGTCCTGACGAGGGTTTTCAGGTGACGTCACGAAATGGTGTTTTTGTCAACGAAAGACACGGAAGTCACGAAAGATCAAGAGGAGTGTGGAGTTGTTAGTGGGTGTGGATTTGTTAGTAGAGGAGGCAGGCTGCTCGGCGGGTGGCGAAGGATTCCCGGGCCTTTTGCCAGGAGGCATGGATCTTGTCCAGGGGCGCTCCGGACTGGACGAGCTTGAAGGTCTCCGGGTGGACGAGGAGTTTGGCGAAGCGTTCGAACCTGACTTCTTTGGCGTGGTGCTTCGCGAGGTAACTGGCGATGGCCAAGCCGGTGTCGAGACTGCGGTATTTTGAGCGATCGGTTAGGGTGAATTGGATCCCTTGGCAGCGTTGGCCTTGAAAGACGGAACCGGTCGGGGTGAAGGTGGTGGTCTTAAAGGTGATTCCGGGTAACTGGTAGCTCTGGAGGTGTTTCTTCAGAGCCTTGGCATCGAGGTAGGGGGCGCCGATGTGTTCAAAGGGCGTTTTCGTGCCGCGGCCGACGGAGAGGTTCATGAATTCGAGCAATCCGATCCCGGGGTAGAGAATGGCCTCGGTGAGGTTGCGCATGTTGGGGGAGGGATTGACCCACTTGAGATCGGTTTCATCCTGATAGAGTTGGCGGCGCCATCCGGAGAGGGGAATGACGTGGAGATCGAGATCGAGTTTTTGTTCGCGGCGGATCATGTAGGCGATTTCACCGGCGGTCATGCCGTGGCGGATGGGAATGGGGTGGGTGGCGGTGAAGGAGGGTTCGCCGTCGAGGACCGGGCCGTCGATGTCGCGGCCGTTGATGGGGTTGATGCGATCGAGGACGACGAATTTCATTTTCCCCTTGGCCGCTTCCTCCATGGCGCGGTGCATGGTGGAAATGTAGGTGTAGAAGCGGCAGCCGATGTCCTGGATATCGAAGACGAGGGCATCCAATCCCTTGAGGTGCTCCGCCTTGGGTCTGCGGGTCTCGCCGTAGAGGCTGTAGACCGGCAGGCCGGTCTTGGCATCCACGCCGTCTTTGATTTCGGCCACGTCGAGTTCGCCGCGGATCCCGTGCTCGGGTCCAAAGAGGGCTTTGAGCTTCACCCGGGAGGATTCATGCAGCAGGTCGATCGTCGGCTTGCCGGAGCGCGTGAGGCCGGTGTGATTCGTGATCAGGCCCACGGAGAGGCCCCGCAGATCGCGGAAGCGGCGGTTGGCCAACACGTCGACACCGTTGAGCACACGGTGGGGTCGTTTGATCTGATATTTTGCCAGCATGGTGGCCTCGGCGGCGAGGGTCGAGAGCCTGATGCGGGTCTCCTTGGTGCGGCCGGCCTCCGAGGGATGATTGCGATTGCTGAGAAAAATGACGGCGGTTTGTGAGGGCGGATCGATCCAGAGCGAGGTGCCGGTCCAGCCGGTGTGGCCGTAGGAGGTTTTGCCGAAATGTTCGCCACGGAGGGAGGAATAGGGCGAGGCGATGTCCCAGCCGAGGCCGCGGACGGCGGAGAGCTTTCGCGGTTGATTGGGGCGAGTCATCTTTCGCACCGTCTTCGTCTGAAGAACGCGGACGCCGTCGAGTTCGCCATGGTTGAGGAGCATTCGGGCGTAGCGGCCAACGTCAGGTGCCGTCGTGAAAAGGCCGGCGTGCCCGGTGACGCCGCCCATGCGACGGGATGTGGGATCGTGGACGACCCCGTGGATGACCTTTCGGCCTTCCCTCGTGGTAGGAGCCACTCGATTCCGGATATTTTCCGGCGGACGGAAACCGGTGTCTTTCATTTGCAAGGGGAGGAAGATGTTCTTCCGGCAGAACCGATCGAGAGGCTGGCCGCTGACGCGATGGACGAGCTCGCCTAACAAGATGAAGTTGATGTCGCTGTAAACAAACTTTTCGTCGGGTGCGTGTTCCGGTCGCTCGGCCCAGGCGAGCTGGAGTCCCTTTTCGTATCCCGACCACGCCGGTTCTCTCGGAATGCCCGGGCGGAGTCCTGAGGTGTGGGTCATGAGTTGGCGCACGAGAATGCGTTCCTTGCCGTGGCCGCGAAACTGCGGAAGGTAGGTGGCGACGGGTTTCTCGAGGTCGATCTCTCCGAGCTCTGACAGAATCATCACGGCCGGGGTCGTGGCTACGACTTTGGTGAGTGAGGCCGCGTCGTAGAGCGTGTCCGCTCGATTGGGCGTGGTCACGGGGTCCACGGTGCGATTGCCGTAGGCGCGTTGGTAGACCTCGTCCCCGTGATGGATGCGGAGAACGCCGCCGGGAAAATCTTTTTCATGGATTCCCAGGCGCACGGCGGCGTCGAGCGCACGGCGTGATTCGCCGGAGAAGGCGATGTTTTCGGCTGCGGCGCTGCTGGAGAGCAGTGCCGCAAGAATGAGAATGACAGGGCGCATCATCATGTTTTTAGATTGCTAGGGCGATGATTAGGGTTGCCAGGGAACGCGGCCGGCGCGTTGGAGGTGATCCATGAGCTGTCTCCGCAACTGAGCTGCTATTTGGCCCACGGCCGGCTGGGGATTGCTTTCATAGGGGTCGGCTTCGAGGTCGACCAGTTGCATGGGCTCAAAGGGCGTGTTTTGTGAGAGTTTCCATTTCCCTTGCCGGATGGCGTAGTAGGCTCGGCCTTGGTAGCGGTTGTTGCCCTCGCGCCGGACCCAGATCATGGAGCGCTCGGGGTCACCCTGGCCGTCGCGAAGCCAGATGTCAGCCAGACTTTGGCCGTCCACGGGTGCATTGACATCGGCTCCCGCGATCTCGCAGAGGGTGGGGAGGAAATCCATGGTCATGCCGGGGATCGACGTGCGTTTCGCCGGGATGGTTCCGGGCCAGACGACACAGGTGGGAACGCGGATGCCGCCCTCCCAGTGATCCTGTTTGCCCCCTCGCAGTTTGCCATTGCTCTGGGCGTGGGGGAGGGAGCCACCGTTGTCGGAGGAGAAAATCACGAGGGTGTTGTCTTCGATGCCGGCTTCCTTGATCGAGGCGATCACTTTCCCGATGCCATCGTCGAGATGCTCGACAAAGGCGACGTTTTTGGCGCGTTTGTCAGAGAGTTGGGGTTCGCGGTCTTTGACGCGGTCGAGCCAGTCCTGGGGCGGCTGGATGGGAAAGTGTGGGGCATTGTAGGCCAGATAGAGAAAGAAAGGGGCGCTCGTGTTCGCTTCGGCCTGGATGTAATCCATGGCCCACTGGGTGAAGAGATCGGTGGCGTGTCCCTCGGGATCGATCACTTGCCGGTTCTTCCGCATCCAGTTTTTCCCGCCGCGACGGTGGACGTAGTAGTCATCCATCATGTCGCCGAGGAAGCCGTGGAAGAACTCGAAGCCGCGATCATTGGGAGTGTTCGGCGACTCGAGGCCGAGGTGCCATTTACCGACCATGGCCGTGGCGTAACCTGCTTTTCGGAGATAGTCTGGCAGCGTTGGGGCCTTGGGGTCGAGGTATCCCCAACTGTCCTTGGACCACTGGCGGATGACGCCGGGGACGCCGGCGATATCGGGATAGCGTCCGGTCATGAGCGAGGCGCGGGTAGGGGAACAGACGGTGCAGTTGGCGTAGAATTGATCGCAGCGCAGCCCGCGGGACATGAGGTCGTCGAGGTGGGGCGTTTTCAGATCGGTGGCTCCAAAAGAACTCAAATCGCCGTAGCCGTGATCGTCGACGAGGATGAGGACGATGTTGGGTTTGGCTTCTAGGGTGACGAGTCCGAGAGCGAATGTGAGAAGGACAGTGATCAGACAGCGCGTCATGGGCAGAGCCTGGTCTGGGCCGGGGGGAGGTTCAAGCTAAATGGCCTTGCCCAACCCCAGTAACCTACGCAGACTCGCGCCAAAAAATTGCCGTCATCATGATCAAACGTCTTCTGTATTCCTCAGTTGTTCTGGCCTCGCTCAGCGTTCTCTCCTACGCCGATGACGAAGAGGGAGTCGAGGAAATCGATCTGGGCCCTTTCGAGGAACGTGCCGTGACGTATACCGGTGGCGAGTATGAGAATGAGACCTTCAAGTATCTCTTTCTCGAACCGGATTCGATCGAATCTGGCAAGCGCTATCCCTTGGTCTTGTTTCTCCATGGAGCCGGGGAGCGGGGTGAAGATAACCGGGTGCAGCTGAAGCACTTTCCCCAGCACTTCAAGGATCCGGCTTACCGCAAACGTTTTCCCTGTTTTCTCGTGGCGCCGCAGTGCCGGGAGGAGCAGCGGTGGGCCAACTTTTATTGGGATGGTTCGGTTGAACCGCCGGCCGATTCCCTCTCGGACCAGATGAAGGCGGCCCTGCTCGTCTTTCACGAAACGCTCGATGCCCACCCCATCGATCGTTCGCGGATCTATCTCACGGGTCTTTCGATGGGCGGCTATGGCTCGTGGGAACTCAGCATGAACCGGCCCGATTGGTTTGCCGGCATCGCGCCCATCTGCGGCGCGGGGGATCTCTCGACGGCGCATCGGATCGCTTCGACTCCAACCTGGGTCTATCATGGCACGGCTGACTTCGCCGTGCCGGTGCGTCATGGCCGGGAGATGATCGCGGCCCTTCACCGGGCCGGCGGCTTGCCGCGCTACACGGAGATTCCCGGGCATGGCCACGATTCCTGGGTGCCCGCCTACGAGCCTGACGGTGTTCTCAACTGGCTCTTTCGCCAGCGGCTCCCTTCCATGAACGAAAAAGAGCTCAGTGGAATCACGGCCCTCACCTCGGGTCATTCACCCTTGAAGAAAGGCGAACGCATCGTCTTTCTCGGCGACTCCCTAACGGCAGCGGGAGTTCGTCAGGATGGCTACATCACGATGCTCAAGGAAGCGCTGCAAGAGCGACGGCCGGATCTGGGCGTGCATCTCATCGGGGCGGGAATCAGCGGGAACAAAGTTCCGGATATTCAAGCGAGGCTGGAACGTGATGTGCTCTCTTATCGGCCGACCTGTGTCTTCATCTTCATCGGCGTGAACGATGTCTGGCATAGCCAAAATGGCAGAGGGACCTCCGAGGAAGATTACCGGCGGGGCCTCTACGATGTGATTTCCAGGATCCAAAACGCGGGCGCCACCGTGGTGCTGGCCACACCGCCGGTCATAGGCGAAAAGCGTCAGGGTGAGAATCCCCTCGACGCGATGCTGGAAGACTACGCTGTGATCAGTCGAAGCGCGGGGAGCCGCATGGGAGCCACGATTTGCGATCTCCGTCAGACCATGCCGGCTTACCTGGCCGTATTCAATGAGGAAAACGCGGAGACGGGGATCCTCACAACCGACCGAGTGCATTTCAATCGCGCGGGCAATCGCTTTGTCGCCAATCACGCGGCGATGGCGATTTACGAGGCGCTGGCCAAGAGGAATCGCCAGTAAGAGTGCGGCAGGTGGGCGCATTGGCGGGCCACCGCTGCTAGCCGGACGAAGAGCGGGCTTGAACTCTCATGGTCTCCCAGGAGCCGGTGGCGCTGCATGCCAATGCCGCGGCCGGCCGTGCAATTCCCTCGTCATTGAAGAGGAGGCGAAGGACTCCGGGCTCAGGCGAAATGCCGTGAAACCCAATCTGGAATCGTGTAACGTCAAGGTATTATACGATTCCTCTCTCCACTCCGTCGCCTGATTTCCCCCCAAGATATCAGTCCATCGCTACCTGTCAGCGAACGCGCTCTGATCAACTCGCAACTTGAATTACGACAGACATGAACCGAAACACTGGCCTAGGATCAAGGAAGATCGTGATTCTAACATTGGGCGTTGTTGTCGGCGCTGCCGTCGGCTACGTTTTGCCCGTTCCGTTTCTCGGCACTGGTAGTGAAACTCTCGGAGCCTTGAGTTCAAGAAACCTTCCCGTGGCTCACTCTCCCGCCGATTCAGATCCATCGGGACTTGATCAATTGTCGGCGTCGTTTTTTCGCAGTATGGCGCAAGCCTCCACCGAGGATGAGACAATCCAGGCGCTGAACCTCCTTCAAGAAAATTTCATTGGCGGTTGGTACGCCGTCCTTTCGTTAGAGGAGTTTGACGAGCAGCTCATAGGGCCCGACAGCGTCCTGGGGCGAGCTCTTCTCAACGCTGCTTGGAGGGCGCCAGAGAAAGCTCAGAAGTGGCTCTGGGAGCGCAATCCTCAATGGCGGCGTGCTTGGCTAGAACTCAATATTACGCGGTGTCCCGGTCCAATTGCCATGGCAGCATTGGATTCCATATTTTCTTCCAGTGGATCCGACAGCGAGAACGAAGATTTTCTGACCGAACAGCTGATACGAGTAGCGTCAAATACAGAAGGTAGACGTCTCTTTGAAATGTTGGCTGAGATTGCGCCCGACCGACTCTCTGATTTCAATCTCAACCAACTCGATTTCGAGAATCTAGATCCGAAGTCCACCATCGAATCTCTTCCCCACGATCAACGGACTCGTTTTGGGATCCACTACGCTCTCGACGTTGCTCTGAATCAAGGCAATATTGAAGAGTCGCTACAGTGGCTCCAAGATCACTTGTCGAGTGAGGAGCATGAGCAAGCTCGCTCACAGCTGCTTGGCGCACTCATTCAAAGGGCACCATCGGAAGTTGCGGATGGGGTTCGCAAGGGGCAAATTACCCTAAGTGTATCACAACAAGCCGATTTACTGGAGACCTATTCCCATTTAGACTACGAGGCGACGAGGACTTGGGCAGCGTCGCTACCTGATAGCCGCGATAGAGATCGGGCCATGGCGCTCGTTGGTGCGCAACCGTGGGCCTCGGCGGCCGAGAAAGAGTCCGCCATGGCTTATCTACGGGAGAATCCGGATGATCCATCAATGCAGAAGTTCGTTGGGCATCTCGTTGATCGCTCGAGTGGGATCAGTGATACCATCGCTCTGATGGATTCCTTTCCCATCGGAAGCTCGGCTGCCAGAACGGTTGTGATGGAAACCGTTCAGCAATTGGCAAATCAGAATCCAATGGGTGTGTCGGAATTTCTTGGATCCGTGCCACTTGAGAACAGCAGCGATCAAGCCATTGAAATGCTCATTGCGGCGATTCCAGACGATGTTGTGGGTTCTTTCTCTTGGTCACTAAGGATCGAGGATCGAACCAAGAGAGCCGGCCTGATTAGTCAGTTTGGTAATGCGCTGCACAGCGCGGATCAGCAAGAATTTGCGAGGATCATATCCAGCCTGGAGATTGAGGAAAGGCAAGAGGTGATGGCAATTCTTGGGGGTTCGACGGAATGACAGCGCCCGCCATGCACTCACCAGTCCATGCGCCAAGAGGACGCAATTCCACTAAATCACGAACGATTGATGAATGAAGGATAACATTGTCTTTTTTGCGCTAACGTCTCTCGCGGGTATTGTTCTCGGGCTAGTTGTTCGCATCTGTCTTGATTCTTCGGCAAGCGATCGCGTGCAGACTCGTCGTCCTGACATTACCAATCTTATTGGGACACGACAATCGAACTCGGCGTTGCCTGATTTTGATACGAACGAACTCGAGAGTATCTTCTATCGAGGGCTCGTCGATTCTAGTACGAGAGCGCGTGTCGCGGAAATGATCGGAGTCTGGGGAGAGAAAGATATTGTTGGACTCTTTCGATGGTGGAGGGATCACGATTTTCGGTTTCTCTCGGCTACAACGCCTGAACCCTACAGAGAACTCTTGCGCAAACTCGCTGAAGCGGACTCCGCTTTCGCGATAGAGATCGCCCAATCTTTAAGATATCATCCAACACGTTTTGGGGAGCTCGTTAGGGAGATTGCTAGGGTTGCCGCACGATCGGGCGTTGCGAAGGACTACGAACAATTTCTCGATGAAATCAATGCCCTGGTGAACTGGAGCGGTCTGAGGAATTTCGGCTTCGGGAAGAACGAGTTTTACAGGTTGTTGGCCGAGGCGAATCCCAAGGAGGCCCTCAGTTTCATCGACTCGCTCCAGGATCCGAGCGAGCAACTTGCCGCTGTACAGTCCATGAGTTCCTTATCTCTGGAAGAGCTTCTCCAAGAATTACCGCGAGGTCGGGCCAGAGATAGCGCAGTTACAAGTTTGGCGTATCGCGCCAAGCGTCATGGAGATCTTGATTTGACGGTGGAGGCACTTGGCGCCCTCGAGGATTCACACACCCGTCTTAAGATCGCCAAGACGATGGCAAGACAGTTGCTTTCAAGTCTTGATGTTGCTGGGTTTGAGAAGCTCTACCAGGGCTTGGGATCAACCGCAGACCCAGAGATAGCGGCTTTGGAGAACGCCGTGCGTTTCTCGAAGTCCGCAGATTTTGATGCTATTGATTCTGTTCTAGAGAACGTTGAATCAAGTGAAATTGCCTCTACCATTAGAATAACCGTCGTCGATCTCCTTGCGAAGGAGGATCTGGATACGGCAGTGAATTGGATCCAGAGATCGGGCTTCTCCGGTCTTGAGAAAGGCGATTCCCTCTATAGAAGCGCCATTCTAAGATCGTCGTTAGATACGGATCCTCTATCCGTAATTGAGAAAGTAGCCCAAGAATTGCCGGATTTACTGCCTTTCACTGACGTGATCCTCGATCAAGTCCACGAAGCTCAGACCGCGCAATCGATATTCGCCCTTCTTCCTACGGATCAGAGAGAGGCTGCGATTTCGCGTTGGCTTGATCGCTATCAACGCGGGCTAACGTCGGAACAGATTGCCCAGATCAAAACGTATCTCGAACCGGCGCCTCAATGATGTGCGTTGCGATAAATCACGCCGCGAATGATGGCGGACAGGAGCGTGGGCATCACTTGGCCCAGCTATCCTTCGGTTTGATCGACGATCGTTTTCAGCGTGGCTTGCAGCTTCTTCACCATGTCGGGCCGTTGAGCATAGAGATTCTTTGTTTCACTGGGATCCTCCGCGAGGTTGTAGAGCTGGCCGGCGGGATCGCCGGGGCCGGGCGTGATGCGTCTGGGTTGGGAAAAGCCGCCGGAGCCCAGGCCGTTGATCAGTTTCCAGTCGCCCACGCGCATGGTCATGAATCCGGATCCGGAGCGCATTGCCAGATGGGGGCGCACCGGCTGGGAGTCGTCCTGTTTGCCTAACAAAACGGGAGAGAAATCATAACTGTCGGGGCCCTCGTTGGCTTTGCGAGGATACTCGGTGATGGCGGCGAAGGTGGCCAGGAGATCGGTGAAACAAATCGTCTGGTGACTGACGGATCCCGCTTTGACCTCGCCGGGCCAGCGCACGATAAAGGGCATGCGGTGCCCGGCTTCCCAGGCGTCGGCTTTCATGCCCCGGAAAACTCCGCAGGAGTCGTGGGCAAAGCGTTCGACGTCGGCATCGTACCACACGGGGCCGTTGTCCGAGGTGAACATGACCAGCGTGTCGTCTTGCATTTCCGCTTTCTTCAATGCCTCGAGCACCCGCCCGATCATGGCGTCGACCATGACCATGAAATCGCCGTAGAGCCCCGCCTTGCTGGTGCCTTCATAGGGCTTGGAGGGGAGCCAGGGGGTGTGGGGAGCGGGGTAGGCGAGATAGAGCATGAGCGGCCGCTCTTCATTCTTCTCGTGGTGGGTGTCGATGACGTCGATGGCCTCGTCGGTGAAGCGGGGCAGGACCTCCTCCAGCTTGAGATCGGGAGAGATGAGACCTTTTCGCCAGAACTTGCCCTGGATGGGCGACCAACCCTCCGTGTTGTTCGCCTCAATCGGGACCGTGGGCGGCATGACGGCCCGGTTGCCACGGATATAGAAATAGGGGGGGATATCCGTGGAAGCGCGGATGCCGAAATAGCTCTCGAAGCCGACGTCGACCGGGCCGCCGGGCAGGGGATTCTCGTAGCCCTTTTCTTCAAAACCCAAATGCCATTTTCCCACCATGGCCGTTTGGTAGCCTTGCGTTTTCAAGAGCGAAGCGATGGTGGTCTGGCCCTGATCGATGACGGCATGCTGGCGCCACTTTCCGACGTTGGCGCGGAAGGGATAACGTCCTGTGAGAAGTCCATAGCGCGACATGTGACAGAGCGGGCCTGGCGCGTGGGCATCGGTGAATCGCATCCCATCCCTGGCCAGGGAATCGATATGGGGGGTGGGGATCTTGGAATCGGGATTGAAGCAGCCTGGATCGCCGTAGCCCATGTCGTCCACCATGATAACCACGATGTGAGGGTTGGCGGCGAGAGCCGTGGCGCAGGTGAGCGCGAGGAAGAGGGCTTGGAACGGCAGGATCTTGGACAGATTCATTTTAAAAAGCTTAGCAGTGGGAAATCGCACATGGCGAGGGCGATTGAGACAAGCTCATTCTCTGTTCGTGGGGCGGATCTTTCGGTTTTTTGTGCTTGAGTGCCCCCCGCCGAATCGACATGATCGCGCCCGGCCAAGAGTGGCTACCCCCACCTACCTACCTACGATCCGGCTTCAGCCCCCCCAAG
>JANQJH010000217.1 GCA_028281705.1 Verrucomicrobiales bacterium | reverse complement strand
TCCATCATTCGATTCCCATTCCGGAAAAAAAACTGAATCCGTCTAAATGTTGCCTTTTGTGTACGGGGCGTCGAGTGTCCGCATCACTTGGCTCCACTTATTTGGAAGACGCGACGCACATCACAAAATACCGCCGTCGATCTTGATCGCCGCACCGGTGATGTAGGCCGCGTCCGCACTGGCGAGAAACGCCGCCGCTGCCGCCACCTCGCTCGGCTTACCCAGGCGCCGCATGGGAATGGTGGAGAGCAAGCCTCGACGCTCGGCCTCCGGGAGATCGGCCAGAGCCTCGGTGTCGATGTAGCCCGGACAAAGCGCGTTCACCGTGATCCCGGCTCGCGCCGTCTCCTTGGCCAGGCTCTGAGTCAAGGCCACCACTCCGGCCTTGGCCGCGGCATAGTTTGTCTGTCCCCGCGGTGCTAACAACGCACTCAGGGAAGACACATTGATGATCCGGCCAAAACGCTTCGCCATCATGGACTTGATCACCGCATGACAGCCAAGATACACCGCATCGAGATTGGCCCGGATGACCGCATTCCAATCCTCAAGCGACATCGTGGCCAGAAGCCCGTCGAGGTGAAATCCGGCATTGTTGATCAGCACATCCGGACTCTGCCCCACGGCAGCCATCGCCTCCATCGCGTCCGTCCAATCACTTTCCCGCGTCACCTCCAGCGGCACCAACCGGCAGCGCTCGCCATGTTTCTCCACCAAGGCCTCCACCCGGTCACGACGCGACCGCACCCCGAGCCAGAGATGATGCTCCTCCGGCTCGGATTCAGCGAGAAAGCGCTCGGCCAACGCCATACCCATCCCTCCATTGGCCCCGGTGATGAGGATGTGCATCCCCGCCTCAACCACAGTTTCCACCCTCGCGCAACGCTCGATCGATTCATTCTGCGCGTCATCACGCACTACGGTATCACATTAATTAATTTTGGTCCCGGAGGGACCAGAGATGGTAGCCAGTAGTGGAGCGAAGCGGAACTGCCGGAATGGAGTAGCCATGCCCATTCCCACCCTGGCAGGGGCGGAAGAAACGTTTGCTTCGCGGGACGCTCGTCGATTCACGAGAGCGAGCCGCCCATTCTTGACGATGAATTGCCCATCCGGTGATCACCTCGCCTCGACGGGCAGATCTCTGGCGCCCTTTCAGGGCGCGATGGAGCCGAACAATGATCCGGTAGTTCCGCGTTGCTGCACCACCGCTAACATTTTTCGTCTCTTCAGGACTGCAAGACCACAACAAACCGCACACTCGTTGGAGTGCGATTACAAAGAAACCACACACATCGCGACTTCCATCAGAAATAAATGATGGCGCTGGGCATAGCTAACCCTGGAGGGGATGAAAATAACCACCCAGGGCCTCTCCCAAAGGGTCCTGATCCGTCGCACTCATCCCCAGATGCACGTGACGTGTCCAGCCTTCCCCATGGGAAAAACCCGCAGGGACAAGCTGCGCCACGGCACTCGCCTCCTCATCCATGGCCACGAGATAGGAATCCATTCCCTGAGTCCGGTCTAACCAATCCTTCTGCGACCGATGCGCCGCCAGAGCCTCTCTTTTCCTCGCCTGCACTCCCGAGGTGTCCACCACGCCGTCGGGAATCACCGGGCGACACAGGGGATCGCGCAATCCGTGAGGCATGGCGTGATACAAGGTCACATCACCCGGGGCGACCTCGCTCACGGGATCCGTGACGAAATGAGCGATCACCTTGGCAAAGGTCGCCGTCACCGCCAGACGCGCCGTCGCCATGTGATCTTCCATGTAATCTTGCAAGGCATGCGTGAGAACAATCGAAGGATTCACCCGCCGAACCACGGCCGCCATCTTTCTCAAAAGAGGCACCTCATAGGTAATCTCGAGATCGTGCGCCATGCTGGGGTAGAGCTGCGCCCCGAGGATCCGCGCCGCCTCTTGCGCTTCCGCAGCGCGCACGCGCATCGTTTCCTCCGCACTCATCGTCATGCTGCCACAGTTTCCCGAAGAAACATTGAGACAATGCAAGTCAAAGCCCGCCTCCTGCAGCCGCAACAACGTCCCGGCGGCCCGAAACTCGATATCGTCCGGATGCGCGAAGATGGCAAGGACAGCGGGCGTTCTAGCCATGCTCTGCCATTCGATAGCGTTCCCGCAAAATTCCCAGAGCCTGCAAAACCTCCTCCCTCTGCATCTCGTGGACCTCCACCTTCTGGCCCAACTCCGGCACAAGCGTGATGGTCAGCTCGCCCCCGAGATGCTCGCGAAACTCTTCCAGACCCTGAAGAATCTCCAGGTTCCCCAGGGAATCCTTCTTCTCCAGCTCCGGGGCGTATAAGGAAAAACCCAGGCTCTCAATCAATCGCAAGACCCGATCGGCCGTCTCTTCCAGCAAGAGCCCGACCCGTACCGAGTAGAGCAGATCAATGGCCATCCCGATGGCCACCGCTTCACCGTGGGCGATGCCGAACCCTGACAACTGTTCCAGCTTGTGCGCCACCCAGTGACCAAAGTCCAAGGGACGCGCCGACCCCTGTTCAAACGGATCGCCGCCGCCAGCGATGTGGTCCACATGGTGCGCCGCACTCTGCTGCACCACCTCCTCCACGGCCTCCCTCTCCAGCCGCCCTAACGCAGGCGCCAAATCCTCGAGCCGTTCGTAAAACGCGCGATCCCGTATCAGGGCCACCTTCACCGCCTCAATGAGGCCGGCCCGCTTGTCCCGTTCGGGAAGCGATTCCAGAAAGGCAAAATCATTCACCACCGCATGGGGAATGGCGAAGTTGCCCACCCAGTTCTTCTTCGCAAAATAGTTCACCCCATTCTTCACCCCCACACCGCCGTCACCCTGGCTCAAGGTCGTCGTCGGCATCCGCACATGACGGATGCCCCGATGCGCCGTCGCCGCGGCGAACCCCACCAAATCCAAAATCGCTCCGCCGCCAATGCCAATGACGTAGGAGTGGCGGCACAACTGGTGGTCATGAATGGCTTCCCAGATGGATTCCACCAAACCCCAATCATTCTTCGCCGCCTCGCCACCCGGCAAGGCCAGCGGAGCCGCCACCAGCGCCAGCGCAGAGCGCTCCGCAAAATAGGTTTCCACGGAGTTCCCCAGTTCTAACTGATCATCGTAAAACACCAGCACCTTGGTCGCCCTCCCCTCCAGCCCATCCAGAAGGTCCCCCAACAACGGATTCTCAGAGGAGAAAGCACCTCGGGTGAAGAGAATCTGGTGACACCATGTGAGGGTGATTTCTCGGCGAATGACCATGCGGGCGAAAGTGGGGATCAGAGGAAAATCGTTGAGTTAGGCAGGAATCAACCCCAGCGCGGCCAACTCCGTCTCGGCCGCCCCATGTTCATCCGGATTATAGTGCACACAGTGAAAGCCCAGCCGGCGCCCGGTGGCGATATTGTCCGCCAGATCATCGATGTAGGCCGTCTTCGCCGGGTCGAGGCCGAACTGGGCAATGGCCTTCGCATAAATGGGTTCACCAGGCTTCATCGCCTTGGCCCGATAAGAAAAGATCACATCGTTGAACGGCGCCAGGACGTCGTAGCGCTCCTCCACATGCCGCACGTGGAGATCATTCGTGTTCGAAAGCAGGTAACAGGGAATCTCCCGCTGCCGCAGACTTTTGAGAAACTCTACCATGGGCGTGTTGACCTCGAAAATCTCCTGCCAACTCCGTTGGAAGTGCTCCTGTGTGCCCTCGTAGCCCACCAACGCCGAGGCCCGCCGAAACATCTCACCCGTGCTGATCAACCCCGTCTCATACTCCACCACGAGATCTCCCATGGCAGGCTCGCTCAGGGCCTCCAGACGGGCTCCATGGGCCGCCATCGCCCGGTAGGCCCGACCGAAGTCAAAGCGCAGGAGGACGTTGCCCAGATCAAAGAGGACCTTTTCAATCATGATCGCCGCCACCATGAGCGAAAGACCGGCCCTTGCAATGATGGGACGGGGCAATTTTCGCGTTCCTGAGCCATCCCTGGGAAAAAAGCGCCCGGTCCGCCGTTTCCGGCCCGTCCTCAGGCGTCCGCCAGGCCTCTCTCATCCAAAAAGCGCCGGCGCCAGGCCACCCGCGAAATCTTGCCCCGCACGTCGGGCCGCAGCGCGTCGCAGGCCCACCAGTGCCGCGGCCTCTGCCAGCCCTGAAGCTTCTCGTTGGCCTCCGCCGCAACCGGGGCCACCGGGATCCCGGCACCGAGGCGAACGACCGCCACCAATTCCTCAACCCGCTCAGCATCTTTGCTAGGAACACCGAAGACCAACGCCTGCTCCACCCCGGAAACACCGAGGAGAATCTCTTCAATCGGCTGTGGCGCCACTTTCCTCCCCGCGATGTTGATCGCCTCGCCGTGACGCCCTTGAAGAAACACCTCTCCCTTCGAGCCCATGATCGCCTCATCCGAAGTCAGAAATCGCCCTGCACTCAATCCATCATCCGCCGCGCCCCCGTCCCCGTACCCCAAACCGACCGCCGCACTCTTCACCTCGAGACGTCCATCAACCACGTCCAGCGCCACGCCGTCCAGCGCGGCACCAACCAGGTGCGCTGCCGTTCGCGGTTTCTCCGATCGATCATAGGCGATGCCTCCGCACTCGGTGGATCCGTAAAAATTGTGTATCTTGAGACCCGTCTTCTCAAACACCGCTTGCTCCAATGACAATGTCAGAGGGGCGCCGGCGGAGATCGCCAAGTGCACTTGACCCTGGCTGAGAATGTTACCGCCTAACCAAGCGCGCCACATCGCTGGGACCGCCGGCAGGGTCACCGCCTGATGCTTCGCCAGGACACGCTCCATCGTTCCCGGAAGCGCATCCGGCGCCAAAATGAGAGGAATCCCGTGAAGCAGAAGGGGAAGCACCAAATTGGAAAAGCCGTAGGAATGCGCCAGCGAGATCACACCGAGGTTGGGCCATTCGGGGCGGAGCCCCATGGTCGACACAATGTGATCCACATCGGCCTTCAACTGGTCCGCCGTAAACCACACGGTTCTCGGCCTCCCCGTCGAGCCCGAGGTCTGTTTCACGTGACAAACGCCATCCGGCACCCGCGGCACAGGCTCCGGGGTGACATCGCTCTCACACGGCAACAAGACGGCACCGTCCCGCCAGGCCACCAGCGTCTGGATGACAAACTCCGCCGTGTTTCCCCGCGCGACCACGAGATTCTCCCGAGATCGAAGCCGCCCTTCCGCCTCCCGCCGCAACTGGGAAAAGG
>JANQJH010000575.1 GCA_028281705.1 Verrucomicrobiales bacterium | reverse complement strand
TTGAAACGATGTGCCTAAGTGCCGCCGCATGAATCTTTCGCAGGAAGATTGGCGCTACTTCGTTGACTGACACTATCGCAGTTGGTCCAAACCATAGGGAGGGACTAAAGTCCCTCCCACTTTCCTGGAGGACACGCTGGAGAACACGTTGCTGTAAGAAAGTGGCAGGGACTTTAGTCCCTGGGATTGCTGGTTGATTGAATGAGGGACTGAAGTCCCTCCCACTTTCCTGGAGAACACGCTGGACAACGCATGTGATGGCCAAGTCCGGCAGGCGAGGCGCCTGTTTCACATGGAGGCGCGGATCGCATGCATTGACGCATACGAGCTCCGGCGGGAGGGCGGGCGCTGGGTCACGGCCCATTGCATGAGCCGTTCGGCGTCGTCGAAGATGTATTTGGTCTGAGAACCTAACTGGACGAGGATCACTTGGCGGGATCCGATGGAAGCACTCGTCACGAGGCATCGTCCACTGGCTCTGGTGTAACCCGTCTTCATTCCTGTGCAGGCGCCCATGCGGCCTAACAACTTGTTGGTGTTCTTGAGATGCTTGGGTCCGCGCGGGGTGTGGAAGGTGTAGTTTTGCTGGGTCACGGCGTGGCGGATGAAGGGATGACGTGAGGCGGCAAAAGCGATCCGGGCGACGTCGCGGGCGGTGGAGTACTGGCCTGAAACGGTGAGGCCATGCGGATTGAGAAAATGAGAACCGGTGGCGCCGAGCTGGCGCGCCTTGAGGTTCATCCGCCGGGCGAAGGCGGGGATGCTGCCGGCATTGTCTCGCGCCAAGGCCAGGGCGGCATCGTTGGCGCTCTTCACGAGAATGGCATTGAGCAGCTCCCGGCGGGTGTAGGATTCACCGGTCTTGAGGTAGAGCTTTGAGGGTTCCACCCGGGTGTCGCTTTTCTGGATGGTGACCCGGCGGCTGAGATTGCCGTTGTCCAGGACCACGAGGGCGGTGAGGAGTTTCTGGGTGCTGGCCACGGCCCGGCGGACGTCGGCATTTTTCTGCGCCAGGGTGTCGCCGGTTCGGGCGTCGATGATGAGGAGAGAGTCCGCCCGGGCCGGGGGCATGGACGGGGGAAAGTAACTGGCCGTGATGGGGGTCGCCGCCACCCGGAGGGCGGGACTGGAGCGCCAAATGGGGGTGGAGGGCGATGGTGATGCCTCCGGTTGTTGGTAGCGATTGTAGGGCCGCTTTTGAGGACTGGTGCAGGAGGCCAGGAGAGAGAGGAAAAGAACGAGCAGGAGGGCGAGCTGGCGAGGCAACATGGAGGTGGCTGGAGTTTGTGAAAACTATGGGCTTGACGAGTCATTTGCAAGCCTCCTCTCCTTGACCGCAGCCGGCGTGGAGGCAGGGTTCACAGGGTGAGCATGACCCAATGGATGAAGCGGACGGCAGCGGCTGTTTGGATGCTCGGCGGCCTCGGCTTCACCGGTTGTGACCAGCCGGTGAGCGATGGATCTCCCGCCGGCACGGTCTCCTCTGGATCCAGTGTTGCCGTGGAACCGCTGGGGCCCGAGGAACTGGGGATCGAATTGCCGGAGATCGAGGGATCGGAGACCGAAGATCTGCTCCCCGAGGGCGCTGAATCGTCTCCAGAGGCCGGGGCAAAGCTGGCTCAGTGAGTCGGCTCAGCTCAGCGCCTTGTCCGTCATCTCGAGCATGTCATCCAGGGAATGCTCGATCATGCCCAATTTGGCTTCTTCGACGAGCTGTTCCGCCGCCTTGCGGTCCCGGCGTTTGATTTCGAGGATGACTTCGTTGCCCTCCGCTTTGGGGAATTCCTGGGTTTGGTGCAGGCTCTTGAACTGGACGCGGATAGAGGGAGAAAACCAGCCGCGTTTGTAGTCGATCTTCGCCACTTCACCGAGCGGGATGTCGAGCTGTTTGATTTCGCATTTGACGATACCCACGACCTTGGACTGGATCTCGAATACCAGTTTGCCGTCGTCGAGACTGGCCATGCCCTCGCATCGGCCGAATCCAGCGTGCGTGTTCGAAATCTGGAAGGGAACGGGAGCCATGTCTGTCTAGGAGCCTAGCGAAGGTTTGATCCGTGGCAACATCCCAAGAATCCGGAATGAGAGATTGATTTCAGGAAGGGGGACAGTTCAGTTTGTCTCGACCCGACAACACCCACGCCGACAAGGTTCTTTTTGAGTTCGATGACTGCTGTGCGCCATTTGCTTTTGTGTCTTGCCCTCTTGCCACTGTATTCTTGCGAGACCGCGAAGGACCCTCGCGTGGTTGCTCGAAATGCCAAGATTCGGCAAGAGCCGCGGGGCAACCACTATATCGGCCGGCGTTACTGGGTGAAGGGATCGCGGACCTGGGGATGGGTCCGGAAACCGGGCCAACCGTGGGAGAAGGCGCGTCTCGTGGTGACGAATGAGCGCTACAAGAAGAATCCGGACCGTCTGCCGGAATTTCGGCGGCCTGGCGGCGGCCTGACCAACGGCTACGATCACAACTACGAGTATCGGCTCAACGGCTATTTCTCGGGTGACGAGGTCTACGATCCCACGACGAACCTGATCTTGCCGGAGTTTGTTTTGCAAGACTATCAACTGCTGGATCAGGAGCCAGGTTGGCTCTTCAGCCCGCGGGATCGCATGGGCAATGAGCGCTTGCCCCGGACTCATGTGCTGGTCCTCGCGGCGCAGCCATAGTGATGTGATGATGAGGAGGAGAAACATGATGGAAGGGCCACGTGAATCCTTTCCGGGCAGGTCCTTGGCGATGCTGCTCTTGCTTTTGCTGGCGACCGTTGGATCCGCGCCGCTTGGTGCCCAGCAACTGGTTCCGGGGAGGGTCAAGGTGCCGGCCCTGCCTCGCGAATTCCGGGCGGCCTGGGTGGCCTCGGTGAAGAATATCGATTGGCCGTCGCGCAAAGGGCTCTCCGCCGCAGCCCAGCAGGCGGAATTGCGCCGGATTCTCGATCGCGCCCGTCAGGTCGGGCTCAATGCGATCATTCTCCAGGTGCGGCCGGCCTGTGATGCCCTCTACGCTTCGCCCTACGAGCCTTGGTCGGAGTATCTCTCGGGACGCATGGGGCGGTCTCCGGGGTACGATCCTCTCGAGTTTGCCGTGAGGGAAGCCCATGCCCGCGGTCTGGAACTTCACGCCTGGTTCAATCCCTATCGCGCGCGGCACTACGAGAAAAGTGGCGCGGCGTCCAATCACGTGACGCGGAAGCGGCCGGACTTGGTCATTCCCTACTCCGGCTACAAGTGGTTGGACCCGGCAAAAAAGGCGTCTCGAGATCTCGCGTTAAAGGTCATGTTAGACGTGACGCGTCGTTACGATGTGGATGGGATCCACATGGATGATTACTTCTACCCCTATCAGGTGAAGGACAAGAGGGGACGAAAGATTGATTTTGGCGATGGCACGTCGTGGGCCGCCTATCAACGCAGTGGCGGACGTCTCGACCGGCGCGCCTGGCGCCGCTCGCATGTCGACGCCCTGGTGGCCGAACTCTATCGCGGGGTAAAGTCGGTTAAGCCCTGGGTCAAGGTCGGGCTCAGTCCTTTCGGTATTTGGAGACCGGGTTACCCGCGCGGGATCGAGGCGGAGCTCGACGCCTACAGTGAGCTTGCGGCCGACGCCCGGAAATGGATGCATGCCGGTTGGTTAGACTATTGTGCGCCCCAGCTCTACTGGCCGATCGATCAGCGGCCCCAGAGTTACTCCGCGTTGTTAGGCTGGTGGGCCGGTGAAAACAAGAAGCGGCGCCATCTCTGGCCGGGAATCGCCACGGAACGCATTGGCCGCGATCGCAATGCCAATGAGATTCTTCGTCAAATCGACGTCGCCCGCCGGACCCGCGGTGTCTCTGGCCACGTGCACTGGAACATGAAGGCCTTGATGAACAACAAGGGAGGCATCACCAAATCTCTCTCGCCGGGTCCCTATGCGACGCCGGCGCTGGTTCCGGGGTCGCCCTGGCTTGGGGGAAAACGGGTGAGGCCGCCGAAGGTCTCGGCACGAGGGAATCAGGTGAGCTGGTCGCGGGGCCCGGCGGAGCTTCGATTCTGGCTCGTCCAGTCCAGGGTAAACGGGCGTTGGCAGGCCGCCGTGCTTCCCTCTGGAGCCACTTCTTGGACGGCGCCCCGGGGGACGGAGGTCGTCGGGGTATCCGCGCTGACGCGGACGGGTTATCAAAGTGCGCCTGCCACCTTGGTCAGCCGTTAGTTCGTTCGTTCCTTCCTTCCATCACTTCCCCATATTTTATCGATCTGCCTATCCATGAAAGAAGCATTCCTTGAAGACGTTCCGCATATCCGTTGGTCCTGCCTTTTACCTCAGAGCGTGCCTCCGGCGATTGAGGAAGCCCTCGAACTGGCCCAGGAACAGATCGATGAAATCGCCCGACAGGACCGCTCGCAGGCGACCTTCGCCAGCAGCTTTGGCGCCCTGGAGGACGCCGGCGAAATGCTCGATCGAGCCTGGGGGCGAGTGGCCCATCTGGATTCCGTCTGCAACTCGGACGCGCTACGCGAGGTGCACAACGAGTGGCTTCCGAAGGTCTCGGCCTTTCACGCCCAGATTTCCCTCAACGAGGCTCTCTGGGAAGTGCTGAAGGTGGTTTCGGAGGACGAGAACGCGGTGGCGGGATTGAGTCCGGTGGAACGGCGATTGATGGAGGAGACGCTGAGGGAGTTCCGGCGCAATGGAGCTGAGCTTCCCGCGGAGGAGAAGAGCCGGCTGGAGGAGATCAAGAAGATGCTGGCAGAGAAGACGCAGAAGTTTTCCGAGAACGTGTTGGATGCGACCAACGCCTTCGAATTGATCATCGACGACGAGGCCTTGTTGGCGGGACTGCCGGAGGTGGCGCGGGAGGCGGCCAGGGCCTTAGCGGTGGCAAAGGCGGTGGACGATGAGGGCTCGGAAGAAGAGACGGGGGATCGCTGGCGTTTCACCTTGCAGGCGCCGTCGCTCGTGCCGGTGCTGCAGTACCTGGACGATGATGGGATTCGGAAGCAAATGTGGGAGGCCTTCAGCCAACTGGGGCGCAAGGAGCCTCATCGCAACACGGCACTGCTGGAAGAGATTCTGACATTGCGTCAGGAATTAGCTGAATTGTTGGGTTGTGCCCATTTTGCCGATCACGTCCTGGAACCGCGCATGGCCAAAGATGGGAAGACCGCCTTGGCATTTGTCGAGGACTTGCATGACCGGATCGTGCCGCAGTTTCGGCGGGAGATCGAAGAGCTGGAGAAGTTCAAGGCGGAGGAAACGGGGAGCCCTGTCGAGCCGTTGGAGCCTTGGGCGGTTGGCTATTGGGCCGAGAAGTTGCGCAAACAACGCTATGATTTCGATGCGGAGGCTCTGCGGCCGTACTTCGCGATTGAGCAGGTCATCTCGGGGATGTTTGAGATTGCCCAGGAGATTTTTGGTATTCGTCTGGAGGAGCGGAGCACGGTGTTTCGTGAGGCCCCCGAAGCTGAACCCGAAGACAGCTCTGCGATCGAGGTGTGGCATGAAGAGGTGAAATTTTACGATGTATATGATAGCGAAGGGGCACTGTTGGGCGGCTTCTACGCCGATTGGCACCCGCGTGAGAGCAAGCGTGGGGGCGCCTGGATGAATTACCTGCGCACGGGATTGCCGCCGGAGGCCGGTCCCGATGGAAAGCGGGAGCCCCATGTGGGGCTCATTTGCGGGAACCTCACGCCGTCGGTCGAGGGAAAACCGGCCTTGCTCACCCATGGCGAAGTGGAGACGATCTTTCACGAGTTCGGCCACTTGCTCCATCATTTGTTAGGCGATGTCGCCGTTCGGTCGCTCAACGGGGTTCAGGTGGTCTGGGATTTTGTCGAGTTGCCCTCGCAGATCATGGAGAATTTTTGTTGGGAGCGGGTGAGCCTCGATCGATTCGCTCGACATGTGGAAACGGGCGAGACCATTCCCGAGGCGCTGTTCGAGAAGATGAAGGCGGCACGCAATTTCCAGTCGGCCATGGTCACGATGCGGCAGCTCTCGTTTGGCAAGATGGATCTCGAACTCCACATCCACTACGAGGAACTGCTGGGGCAGTACGGCGATCTCGATGCGGCGATCGATGCCGTGTTGGAGGACTACCAAATGGAGACGAAGTCTCCGCGGCCGAACAACAGCCACAGCTTCAATCACTTGTTCTCCTCGCCCACGGGCTACGCCGCGGGCTATTACTCCTACAAGTGGGCCGAAGTCCTGGATGCGGATGCCTTCACCCGCTTTCAAGAGGACGGCGTCCTGAGCGCGGGTGTGGGCCGGGCCTTTCGGAAGGAGATTCTGAGTCAGGGGAACGCACGCGAGGCGGGCGAACTCTTTCGAGCCTTCATGGGCCGGGACCCGGATTTGGCCGCCCTGCTCAAGCGAAGCGGGCTGGCGGCGTGAGGGCCTGGCTTGGCGGGGAGATTGACGCAAATATACAAGTAATTACAGCTAATTATTGTAGTTATTGAAAAATTTGCTGTTCGTGGCAGGTTACCTCAACCTCAACGAACAAAATCTCTCTCAGCAGATGAAATCTATCAGACTAGATTCTCGGCGATCGCGTGCCCTATCGCAGTTCGAGATGATCCTTGTCATGGCGGTCATCGGCGTGATTAGCGCCGTGGCCTTTCCCATGTTCAGCAACCTCACCGAATCTTCCAAACTCGGTGTACTGAAGGCGAACTTGCACCACATGAACGCCATCATTCGCGAGGCGCACCGGGCAGGATCCGTGGCGACCAACGTGGATTTCACCAGCGAGGATCTCTCGGTCGGAGATATTTGTAAGAGTCTAACGACGGGTGCCGGGGTCTTTGTCGACTCGGACGGAGACGGCGATCTCGATCCCCATGAGATTGGTTTTGAGATGGACGTGCCGCCGAGCGACGATCCTTACGCCTATCTGATCGGACAACACTTGATGGATGATTTTGAGGTCAAGCTCGAGGGCGATGATCCTGTGCAGTTAGCCATTTACGACGGGGAGGAATTGTATGAAATCCCATAAGCCATCGCATCAACTGGCGGCACGGAGTCAGCGGGTTTGGGCCTTTTCGGTTCCAGAATTGCTCTTGGTGGTTTCGATCATCGGGGTTCTCTCTGCCCTCTCGTACCCCGTGGTGAGGAATTTCACGACGGCGAATCATTTGGCGGAGGCGCGGAGCAAGGCGGAGGCATTGACCGTGGCCAAGATTCTGTTCTACCGGACGGATCCCATTGCTCAGGACAAGTGGGTTGCGGCATCTACGAGCGACGCGCGTTTCGATCTCATTAAAGAATACCTTTACAGCAGCAGCGACACGTCATCGCTGTCCGAGTATGCTCCGCCGGCCCCGTACGATGAGTTCGTTTTGGGGGAAGATCTGCAAGCGCCAGTTTCCGTGGCCAACGATGATGGAGGTGACTCCGATGGAGGGGATGGTCCCCCCAGTGGCGACGACGGCGGCAGTGGCGGCGCGGGCAACGACGACGGCAACGGCAGCGACGACGGCGACGACGGCGGTGATGATGGTGACGACGGCGATGACGGTGGATCCGAGAGGGGAGATGACGGCGAGGGCGGCGATGGCGATGACGGCGAGGGTGGCGATGATGA
>JANQJH010000569.1 GCA_028281705.1 Verrucomicrobiales bacterium | reverse complement strand
CAGAGCGTCCGTCGCGATCTCCAGAGCGTCCGTCGCGATCTCCAGAGCGTCCGTCGCGATCTCCAGAGCGTCCGTCGCGATCTCCAGAGCGTCCATCGCGATCTCCAGAGCGTCCGTCGCGATCTCCGGAGCGTCCGCTTCGGGGCGTCGGGCGTCGGGGGTCGCGACCTTGGGAGAGAAAGTCCGGAGCCTCAATGAAATCGCTGGGGAGCGGGAGGTAGTCTTCGAGCGCGATGCCTTCGCTCAGGTCGGGCCGGCTTTGGGAGATGATCTCGGCGGAGTCGTTGCGCATGACCGCGACCCAACCGAGCAGACTTCCTTGGGGGCCGTCACCGCCGGTAAAACTCGACGCCAGTTGGTGAAACTCCTCGGTGTCCATGTGGGGTGATGTCCGCCGGCTGAAGGCATTGGCCGGAAGGCTCATGCGGGCGTCCACCGCGGCGAGCATGTGATCGTAGAGAATCCACCAGGCAATCACTCCCAGGGCTAACATGATGGCCCCGGGCGCCAGGGTCATGACGAGGGCTAACTTGAGCCGGAAGGATTTCATGTTCTCAGGATGGCGCTCCAATCCTGTAGCCCACGCCCCGAACGGTTTGAATGAGCTTGAGCTCGTAGGGCTGATCGATCTTCTTGCGCAGCCGCTTGATATAGACGTCCACCAGATTGGTTTGTGGGTCAAAATGATAGTTCCACACGTGTTCGCAGATCTGAATGCGAGTGAATACTCTACCGGGGCTGCGCATGAGATACTCCAGCAATTCGAACTCTCTCGCCGTCAGAGAGATTTGGTCGTTGCTCCGCACGACTTCCCGTTTGACGAGATCGATATGGAGATCGCACACTTGGAGGATATTCAGGGTCTGGCCGCTGGATCGCCTGACAATGGTGTTTAACCTGGCGATCAATTCTTCGACGTAGAAAGGCTTGGTTAGGTAGTCATCCGCTCCGAGATTGAGACCTTCCACTCGTTCGTTGAGCGAGTCTCGCGCGGTGAGGAGGATCACCGGGACGGTGTTCTTCTGTTCGCGGAGGTTGCGCAAGATACTCAGGCCATCCCGGCCGGGAAGCATGATGTCGAGCACGATGGCGTCGTAGGGAGTGGACGTCGCCAGCTGATAGCCCTCATCGCCATCGTGACACAGGTCCACGGTCATCCCTTGCTCCTCCAGTCCTTTTCGGACAAAGGAAGCAATCTTGGCCTGATCTTCGACAACGAGGACGCGCACGAGGGGATGCTAGTCGAAGCTGGGCCATTTGTCCGATGAAAAGCTTCCGATGAACGATTTGTCATCAGCCCTGGGGCAGAGTTGATGATCTCGTCCCGAATCGATTCTGACAGTCTGTTCATCTAATCGTTCGGCTTGGAGTCATGTACTCCGATCTCGCTGGAGAAGTCATTGAGATCGAATTCGTAAGGCTTCGATTGGGTGACACCCCCACTAATCACCCCCCTGAATTGAATGAAAACCAACAGCATGACTAGAAAGGCGCCCCCAGCCGTGGCCTTGGCTCTCCTGGCGGTGGGCATGACGATCCCGATCAACGAAACTTGGGCCCAGCGTGGGCGAGGAGGAGGCGGCGGTGGAGGCGGTGGCCCCCAGCGGGCCCGTGGCCAAGAGGCGGCTCCCATTCCCTCTCCCGCCCCCCGTCCGAATCGGAGGCCCGCCGGGGCTCCGCCACCGCAGAACGGCCAGGCGGTCGAGTTTCCGGAGACCTACCGGTCCATCGATGGGATGGGAAACAACATGAGGAATCCGCGCCGGGGAAGCGCCGGCGTGCAGCTCCTTCGCCTCACGGAGGCCAGCTATGAAGACGGCGTCAGTTCTCCTGCGGGAGCGGATCGACTTAGCGCTCGCATGATCAGCAATGCCTGTGCGGCCCAGGTCGCCGAGGTGGAAAACGACCGGAGGGCGACCGATTACCTCTGGCAATGGGGTCAGTTTGTCGATCACGATATCGATTTGACCCATGCGGCGGATCCCGCTGAGGCGTTCGATATCGAGGTGCCGGCGGGTGATCCTTTCTTCGATCCGGGGAATACCGGGACGAAGGTCATCGCCCTCAATCGGTCGGACCATGAGGTCGATGCCGAGGGTGTCCGCCAGCAGGTGAATAGCATCTCGGCCTTCATTGACGCCTCGAACGTTTACGGGTCGGATGCGGAGCGTGCCGCAGCCTTGAGAACGCTCGATGGAACGGGGCGTCTGAAGACGAGTCCCGGCGATCTCCTGCCTTTCAACACGGCGGGATTGGACAACGCGCCTTCCGCGGCGGCGCCGAATTTCTTTCTCGCGGGAGACATCCGGGCGAATGAGCAGGCGGCTCTGGCGGCACTGCA
Source organism: Verrucomicrobiales bacterium (assembly GCA_028281705.1). Classification (GTDB taxonomy): domain Bacteria; phylum Verrucomicrobiota; class Verrucomicrobiia; order Verrucomicrobiales; family DEV007; genus JAACDM01. Next base: position 6,678 of record JANQJH010000569.1, on the reverse strand, counting down.
TACCTTGTTCGTTCGTGAGCACAATCATTGGGTCGAGCAACTGGCACAAACCAATGATTCGCTGACGGGAGAGGAACTCTATCAAATGGCGAGGATCATCGTCGCGGGAGAGATGCAGGCCATCACCTATCGTCAGTTCTTGCCACTGTTGTTAGGCCGGAATGCACTCCCGCGCTATGATGGTTACGATCCCAATGTCGATCCGGGCATCGCCAACTGTTTCTCTACCGCGGCGTTTCGCCTGGGGCACAGCATGCTTTCCACGACCCTCCTGCGGCTGGACCGCCGCGGGAACGAAAGCGCTTACGGGCACCTGGCTCTGGCAGATGCCTTTTTCAACCCCGCGATTCTAACGGATGAAGGCGGGATCGAGCCCCTGCTGCGAGGCTTGGCCGCGCAGGCCTGTCAGGAGATTGACAACTTTGTCATTGATGCCGTGCGCAACTTCCTTTTCGGCCCTCCCGGCGCCGGAGGGTTTGACCTGGCCTCGCTCAATATCCAGCGCGGGCGCGATCACGGCCTGGCCAGCTACAACGAGACTCGTGAGGCCTACGGTCTCCCGCCGGTGGAGGACTTTCGCGATGTGAATCCGGACCCGGAAGTTCAGGCCAACCTGCGAGAAGTCTACGACAACGTGGACAGCATCGATCTCTGGGTGGGAGGCCTCGCGGAACGGCACGTTCGTGGAGCCATGGTGGGACCGACTTACCGCGCCGTCCTGGTCGATCAATTCCGCAGGATCCGAGATGGCGATCGGTTCTGGTATGAGAACTACCTCTCTCCGGCCTTCCAGGACTTCATTGAAGCGCAGACTCTCGATCGCATCATCCGGCGCAATACTTCCATCGGGAACGAGTTGCAGAATGATGTCTTCCGGGTCCCAAATACGAATTAGGACTCTCAGCCGGACACTGAGAAGGAAAGGCATCTGATGCACCCCCCGGGGGTGGGTTCTCTCCTACATGCGGGGAGGGGGCTCACCCCTACTTTTGTTTTCGTCGGCTGTGGCGTGTCCGTGTCTTGGTTGCCATTGGAAGTGGATTCTCTCAGCCTGGGGCAACCCTCTGATTCCCGGGAATCCATTCTGCGGCCTGGGGTGCAGGGCGGTGTTGAGTGAATCTCTCTCTTGCGTTTGTGTGCAGACTGGACAGGTTCGAGCAAACGAACGACGAGCAGAGATTCATGATACCAGCCACCGCCACGCACTCCGGAGATTACCGCAATCACGTTGAAGAAAGGCTTCTCAAGACGCGAACGGTCATGATTTACGGCGGGATCAATCAGGAGCTGGCCCAAGATGTGTCGGAGAAGCTCATCATCCTGGCCAATGATTCCGATTCGGACATCACGATCTATCTCAACTCGCAGGGTGGGCATGTCGAAGCGGGGGACACGATTTTTGACATGATTCGCCACGTCACTCCGCGTGTGCGGATCGTGGGTACGGGCTGGGTGGCCAGTGCCGGGGCGTTGATTTATGCTGCGCCGCCGAAGGATTGCCGTTTTTCCCTTCCGAACACACGCTTCATGCTGCATCAACCGAGCGGTGGCGTTGGGGGATCCACGTCTGATGTGAAGATCGAGGTGGAAGAGCTGATCAAGATGCGCCGCCGACTGAATCAGATTTTTGCCGATCAGACCGGACAGCCCCTGGAACGTGTGACGAAGGATTCGGACCGCAATTTCTGGATGTCTGCTCAAGAGGCGGTGGATTACGGTTTGGTGGGATCCATCGTGAACGGGGCCGCCGAACTAGATTAGAGAAGAGAGACGCCGGGCTGGTATCGCCAACAACTGACGTCAACCAGCTTGAGCTGGGGCGATTGGACTGGGAAAGGCTGACTCCGTCTCATGAATGGTGCGATCCGAGAGTTTCTCAGCGTCTCCGGGGCCCACGGGTGCCGGGCCAAGATCTGTGGACTGCGCCAGCCGGGTGATTTCCGCGCGTGCGAGGAGCATGGAGCAGACGCCATCGGACTCAATTTTTGGCCCCGGTCCAAACGCTACGTTGAGCCTTCGGCCGTGGAGAGTTGGCTGGAGGAGGTGCCGGGCTCGTTGGCGCGTGTCGGTGTCTTCGTCAACGAGCGGCGGGAAACGGTGCTCTCCCATCTGGAGAGCGGGCTCATTCAGGCGGCACAGCTGCATGGGGATGAGTCTCCGGAAGACGTCGCCTATCTGCGCGAGCGGGGCCACTGCGTGTTCAAAGCCATTGGCGTGCGGGATGAGCAGTCTCTCGATCGACTGACAGAATACGAAGCAGATGCCATCGTCCTTGATGCGTTCTGTCCTGGCGAGTATGGAGGATCGGGAAAGACCTTCAATTGGGAGTTGGCGCTCAAGGCGAAACGGCGACTGGCGGGCACGCCACTGGTGCTTTCAGGGGGCTTGACGGTGGCGAATGTCAGGTCTGCGATCGAGCGCGTGGCGCCTCACGCGGTGGATGTGGCAAGCGGCGTCGAAAGTGCTCCGGGAGTGAAGTCCGCCACGAAGATTGGAGAATTTCTCGATGCCGTGCGCTCGGCAAACAGCCAATAGCGAAGAGTTGCACGAGGGCAGGGCCTGTTCGTATGGTCGCCGCCATGAGTAGCGAGAAGAAGGTTCGTTTTGGGATTCTGAGTACGGCGTTGATCGGCACGGCCAAGGTGATCCCAGCGATGCAGCAGGGTGCCTTGTCCGAGGTCCACGGGATTGCCTCGCGGGATTTGACTCGGGCTCAGGAGGCGGCGCAATCCCTAGGGATTGCCAAGGCCTACGGGAGTTACGAGGATCTCCTGGCCGATCCAGACATTGATGCGATTTACAATCCCTTGCCGAACCATCTGCACGTGCCATGGTCGATCAAGGCCCTGGAGGCGGGAAAGCACGTCCTCTGTGAGAAGCCGATCGGGCTCTCGGTGGAAGAGGCGACGGCACTGGTGGACGCCGGGAGACGGCATCCCGAACTCAAGCTGATGGAGGCCTTCATGTACCGGCATCATCCGCAATGGGTGAAGGCCAAGGAACTGACCACGGACGGTAGCATTGGCGAATTGAGGACGATTCAGTCGGCTTTTTCCTACTTCAATGACGATCCCTCGAACATCCGCAATCAGGAGGGCATCGGCGGCGGCGGGCTGATGGACATCGGCTGTTATTGTATTTCCCTTTCTCGCTTCATTTTTCAGGCGGAGCCCCGGCGCGTGGTTGGGCTGGTGGAGAACGACCCCAATTTCAAGGTGGATCGCCTGGCGCTGGGCTTGTTAGATTTCGGGAAACAGAGCTCCAATTTCACCTGCTCGACCCAGTTGGTCCCCTACCAGCGGGTGAATCTCTTTGGGACCACCGGCCGGGTAGAAATTGAAATCCCGTTCAATGCGCCGCCGGATCAGCCTTGTCGATTGTGGATTCAGCGTGGTGAGGAGATTGAGGAGATCACTTTTGAGGTCTGCGATCAGTACACCATCCAGGGGGATCTCTTGGCGCGGGCGATCCTGGAAAACGGCCCGGTTCCCACGCCGATCGAGGATGCGGTGGCCAATATGCGGGTCATCGAAGCCCTGTTTCAGAGCGCTTCGGAGGGAGGCTGGACGGTTCTGGACTGACCGAGAGTGGTGGAAAACAAGGAATTTGGCCTGAAAAGTCGTTCCTGCTTGCGTGCGAGAGGATTGCTTTCATGGTTGCGTTAGGTGAAGCTTTTGACCCCTGTCCTATTCTTCTGGCTTGCGTGTGGCCCTTTCGGTCTCGTCGCGGAGACAGTCGTTCTCACGAATGGGAATCGATTGCAGGGGGACGTACTGAAGAAATCAGATACCCAACTGGTGCTCGATCTCGGTTTTGATATCTTGAAAATCCCCATGGATGCGGTGGCGGCGGTCGAAGCTTTGGAGGCGCCCGGTGCCACTGAGGAGGCGGGAAATGGTTCTGCGGGTGATTGGGGCGCCACGGATGCCGATGGGAAGCGCCTCTTCGCCTCGGCCAAGAACCGTCGCACGCGCACGGTGAAGGCGAATGCCGAGATGTTGGGGGAGGCCGTGGTGCAGATCAGGACGACTTCCGGCCTTGGCTCCGGATTTGTCATTCATCCAGATGGCTATGTCATCACGAACAACCATGTGATTTCGGGAGAGCACAAGATCTCCATCATCTTGTTTCAACGGGGAACCCACGCCCTGGAGAAGGTGCAGAAGCAGAATGTGAAGATCGTGGCCACGAGCCCGCTCATGGATTTGGCCTTGCTCAAGATTGAAGGGGAAGAATCTCCTGACTTCGCCTTTGCTCCGGTGGGAGTTTCCGATGAGGTGCGATCGGGGCAGTCGGTTTTTGCCATCGGGAGTCCGTTAGGGTTGGGGCGATCCGTTTCTCAGGGGATTGTCAGTGTGCGCAACCGTGTCGTCTCCGGCGGGCTCATCTATCTCCAGCACACGGCGCAGATCAATCCGGGCAATTCCGGAGGGCCCCTGTTCAATCTTCAGGGTGAGGTTGTCGGCGTCCTCAACATGAAGATGACTTCCATTGGTGTCGAGGGGATGGGTTTCGCCGTCCCTGCAAGCGTGTTGAAGCTCTTTTTGTCTAACCAGGACGCCTATGCCTTTGATCCTCGCAATCCGAATGCCGGTTTCCGTTATCTGGATCCGCCGGGAGCGGCGGATCTCGAAGAAGAGCCCATGCCGGAAAAGGATCAGACGCCGGTGAAGACGGGACCCGCTTCCCAGCCGGCGAGCCCGGTGACTGATTCCTAGCATTCTTTATTCTCACATTCGTTTATTCGTCCACATACATCAACCCCTCATGACACCGAACTCCTTGAAAACTCAGTTGCTCACTGGTCTCTTCGTGACTGGTGTGCTTGCCAGCCCACTTCTCGCGGCCGATGAAGCTCTGATCGAGGTCATCCCGAAGGAGGCGATCGCCGTGGTTCATATCAAGGACGCGAACCAATTGCGTGAGCGTTTCACTGAATCGGTCATGGGCAAGGTGTGGCAGGATGCGAAGCTCCGGAAATTCATCGCTCCCGCACTCGAGTCCTTGCAGGAAGAGGTGTTGAATGATGCCGAGGTTGAGGCCGCGATTGAAGCGGTGCAGGGTGCGATGGAGACGTTCGAGGGCGAGTCGGTGGTTTCACTCATTCGCATGCCCTTCGATGCCATCATGGCCGAGGCCCAATTCGGTGGCGTCGATGAGAGCGACCCCAAGGTGAAAACGAGACGGGCGGAGGCGATGAAGGAGGGGCTTCGAATCGCAGCTCTGGGCAAGATCGCCTCTGACGGCAAGGCGTTCACCGACAAATGCCGTTCGATCGCCGAGATGCTGATTGAGAAGGTCGACGGTGATGATGAGGGGGAGCTGTTCAGTGAAACGGTGGACGGGCTGGAATTGCATACCATTCGGCTAACCAATCCTGAGGTCGAAGATCCGTTCGACACCTTGACCTTTGCCCGTGCCGGGGATGTGGGGATCGTGGGCTTCCCGCGTGAAGCGGTGGAGGAGATTGGAGCGTCGCTCAAGAGCGGGTTGAAGGGTGAGAAGCTCACGTCGGGACCGTTCGGCGCTTTTCAGCAGCGCAATGCGGACAACGATTTGCACATGCACCTCAACCTCGAACCGCTGATCGAAGTGGCCCTGACGGCGGCGGAGCAGGCTGAGGAAGCCGGGATGATGGGACCTCAGGCGGCCGGGCTTGGGCTTACCGTCCACAGCATCCACGACGCCTTGGGCTTGGGAGATCTCCAGAGCGTGGATATCGGATTTCAGTTAGACGAAGCGGCGACGACCTTGGATGGGGCGATTCATTACACGAAGCGCAGTGGCTTGATGAACTTGATTGCCTATACGAAGGGGGCGATGCCGAAGGCCGCCTTCATTCCGCGTGATGCCATGTCGGCCTCCGTGTCGCTCTTTAGTTTTGAGGATTTTTGGAAGAGTGTGATTGGGATGGTGGAGAAGGCGGCTCCGGCCATGGCTCCGATGATGAAGCAGCAGTTGGGAGCGTTTGAAGCGCAGCTGGGGGTCTCTTTGGAGAAGGACCTGTTTGGTAATCTCAAACCGGAGATTCTCACCGTGCAGTCGGCCGACATGGGTGAGGGCGCCATTCCCGAGGACGACATGGTGATCATGCTTGGGCTGAAGAACGAGCAGGGCTTCGAAGTCGCCTGGGGAAAAATCCTCGGGATGGTTTCCGGCATGACCGGGTTTGCCTTTGAGCCATCCGAGTTTCTCGGTCAAAAACTGTATTCCTTTGAGTTTCCTGCGATGGTGCCGGGCGCGAATCCGCAGAAGCTCTCTTATCTCTTTGCCGAGGGCTATTTCATCGTTTCCATTGGCAAGGGCGAAACTTTGCGCAAGATCCTATCCAACATGGAGCGCCCCGGAAAATCGCTCTGGGATGAAGCCCACGTGAAGGCGGCGATCAAGCAGTTGGGCACCGGGTATAGTGAGATCAGCTGTATGCCTTGCATGCTCTGCCCGGAGCGCCGCTATATCCTGATCGACCCGCTGCTGCAACAACCTATACGATGCCTCCATTTTGTTAGGAGATTCCTCATAATGTCATTGCTGCGCCTGTATCTACTACTGCTGCACGGCCAACTCATCCTGCAGCTTGGCCACCCGAGCTTCCAACTCCACAATCCGCCTCTTGGCCTCTGTCGCGGGTGTGGTCGCAAAACACCCCGACGTTCTTGCTCCACTCGCAGTTGTCGT
>JANQJH010000560.1 GCA_028281705.1 Verrucomicrobiales bacterium | reverse complement strand
TGGAGTTGCGAGGGAGAGTACTTGAACTGGGCCACGACCTCCTGGTAGTCGACCTGGGTGATGGGATCGGTGACGCGCTGATAGAGAAGGCCGCCGCCGAGGGCGCTGTCGGCGCCGCCCGTGAGGGGAAAGCCGAAGATCTTGGGGCCGATGTCGCCGCCGAAACAGAGGCGGGGATTGACCTGGGTGAGGACGTTGACTAACAAGGTCTTGAAGCTGCCGAGAAAGGCGTCCAGCGTTTGGGCCGTCACGGGGAAAGGCAGATCCTGTCCCTCCACGAGGATTTGGAAGACGTTGAGGAAACTACTCATCCAGGCAAAACGTTCCTCTTCCGTCATCTCGGTGAAATGAAACTCCACCCCGAGGGTGGGATCACGCAAGAGGGCGAGTCCGGTGTCGGGATCGAGATCAGGGGCGGCCACGTCCATCATACGCACGAGGAAATCGCGGAGCCCGCCGGTGAAGGTGTTGGCGTTGGTGATGACCCATTCCATGAGAGCCATCTGCACGGCGTCGAAACAACCGGCGCAGCCGAGCGACATCGTCATGCGGCCCAATTCCAGCGGTCCCAGGGCCACCTCGGCCACGCCGCCAAATGAGGGATCGATGTTGCCATTTTCATTCGTTAAGGAAAACGCGAGGGTAGCCTCACCGACCGGAATGCCTACCAAGTTGATGCTGCCATCGAGCACGGCCGTTCCCGTGGAAGACATCGTGACCTTGCCTGTCCCGCTGAGAACGCTGGAGATGACGGTGTGTGAGAGTGTGCCGCTCAATTGAAGAGTGACGTCAAAGCAGGGAATGCCTTCCTTGGCTTTCTGCTCGAGGATACCATAGAGACTGGCATCGGGATCGGCCTTGAGCACCCGGTGGAAGGATTCGCGCAGGAAATGGGTCGCCGAGTCGTCGATGGAACCGAAGAGTTCATTGATCTTGTTGGAAAAGAACTGGTAGGCGCGAGCGTCGATTGAGGCGGGAGTAAAGACGGGAGGGGTCGATTCATCGAGGTCGAGGTCGCCCGCGAGGATGCGATTGACCGAATCCTGTACCGAATTGACGAGCGCTCCGACGAAGGTGTCGATGGCGGCACCGGGACTGAGGGAGTCGAGTTCCGCCACGACATTGGCCCCCGGAGGAAAGACGGTTTCCAGGAGTGCTCTGAGGTCCGGTTCCATGAGCGAGGTGCCTTTGAAAATGATGCGTTCTTCGCCGTCGATGACGATGCGTTCGCAAAGCGGGTTCAGTGTCGCGGGCGGAAAATCGCCGGTGATGCAGTTGAAATCCGGGGAACTCGGGAGGATGCAGGCGGGCGGCGGAGGCAAGGGATCATTCATCGTCACCGGGTGCTCGTTGAGGTCGGCCATGATCATGCCGTTGAGTTCTTCGACATCGGGCGGCGAGCCGTTGTTAGGCCGGTTGGCGTCCTCACCGATGCCAGGGAAGCTGGCTTCTGCGGGTACCATTTCGCCGGTCTCGTTCTGGCCGAAGCTGATGTAGCTTTCGAAGGAACAGGGATCGCTGTAGCTGTTCTTGAAGTTGATCCCGCCACTGGCTCCCGTGAGGAGGATGCCACCAAGCGTGCCGCCGTCGAGGGGAATGCCCGCGGGCCCTGCGTTGAGAGAAAAACACGCCCCGATGAATTCAAGGGGCTTGGCAGCTAACAACACCTCGGCGCCAATGTCGTTCACCTTGGCCCCGACTTCGCCGGCAAAGAAGAGTTTATCGAATTCCCCCCGAGCCACGGCATCGAGATTGCCCAGGTGCAAGCCACCGGTGATGCCACCCAAGGGGGGGATGTCGAGATTCTCGATGCGCAAGGTGAGGGCATCGATGCTGCTCACGGTTGCGGGAAAGTCAGGAACGGGAAAGCCCGTGAGGGTATCGGGCTTGAACTCGATCTCCACCCCTTGGACGCCGCCGGAGATTCCCGGGCTTCCGCCATCGACCGCGCCGCCATTGGGCAAGGTGACCACACCTGAGGCTCCCACGATGAGATTGAGCGGATCGAACAATCCCATCTGACCCGCCTGGGGAATCAAGGGTAGGGATCCATCGCGAAATCGCAGAGAGAGTTCCGTGGGATAGAGCGGAAGCAGACCCTCGATGAGATCGATCCCGTCTTCGCCCAACCCGGCCGAGATCTCGCCCGGATCAAATCGCGGGAGGAAATTGTCGATCTCGCCCGTCAGCGGGTTGACGGTGGTGCCGTCCCAAATGAAAGCCGAGTCGTCGAGGGCGAACTCGATGATATCGGCGAAATTGACGGCTCCCGAGAGATCGATTCTGAACGAGTCGGCGGGATTGGCGGGCGGCCGCTCAAAGAGGTTGTTGACGTTGCTCAAGGTTACCATGGCGTTCTCCGCCCCGTCGGCTCCCTTGAACTCGATCCCATTTTCACCGCCAAGGCGAAAGCGCCCGCCGAACCCGATGCTTCCCAGCGCGAAGGTTGGCAACTGGCCCACTTCCCAGGTGAAACAGCCGCCGGCGCTGGCCGTGAGCGCGGCGCCGCTCTCGGCGTCGGCGAGCATGCGGGGATCGATCTGGACTTCGATGCCGCTGGCGATGCGAAAGACGGTCTGGCCGGTGGCCTCGTTGTGAGCGAAACTGAGCCCGGCCGGGCAGTCTTCAAAATCGGCCCCGGCATTGGCCAGGACGCGGATCTGGAATTGCTCGAAGTTGAAGAGTGTCAGAGGTTCTTCCAGGGCGATGGCGACTTCTTCCGGTAAGCCCATGATGGGCCAGTTGGCCACGTCGATATTGACCGTAGTCGAGCTGTCACTCTGCGTCGTTTCCTGTCCGGGGATGGGAAGGGTGATATTGGCCGCCAGTTCTTCCAGAACGGGGATGGGGGTGGCGGGCGAGAAACGCAGGATGGCCGTGGTGATCCCGACTTCGCCACCCTCGAGTCCTGGAATGTCGAAGACCATGTTTTGAAAACTCACGCCGGGACTGGCATTGCCCTCAACGTCGCAGAAGATGATCTGGCCGGTGTCGAAATGATAGCGGATGCAGAGGGTGCCGACGAGAGACGCCTTGGCCGGCATGGAGCCGTCGTCCGCATTGGAAAACAGATCCGCCGGAAGAAACAGCTCTCCGGATTCCAGCCGCACTTCGACGAAGGACTCGACGGTGGAGAACTCGAGGGACGCCATGCCGTCGAATTTGAGGTAGAAATCTTCCTCCGTGAGCGCCTCGACGGCTTTGTTAGAAGATTCTTCGCGCAAGAGCAAACCCGCGACCATGCGCACCGCGGCACCGCCCTGTTGAGGGAAGCCGCCGGCGTCCGTCGAGAGTTCGAAACCGAAGCCTCCTTCGAAGACGACGACCTCCTTGGTAAAGAGCGGCTGGGGATCGAGAAAGGAGGCGTCGAGCGCGAAGTGATGACTGCCGGGCGGATCTTCGTAGCGGTACTCGAGATCGATCTCGTAGATGCCGGGCAGGCCCGTCTCGGGTGTATAAAGGAGTTCTCCGGAGGCGTTCGCCATGTCGAGGGCGGGCGTGAGGACATTGCCCGTGAGGGAGAAGGCCGTGGTCAGCGTGAGGGATTCCTCGAAGCCAAAGGGAATGGGGCCGTCCGTGTTCAGCGAGAGGTCGAAGGTGCCGTCGCTGGCCAGGGAGGCCTCGGGGACCTCGAAGGTGAGATCGTAGTCTTCAAAGAAGAGACGCCCTCCGAAATCGACGTCCCATTCGCCGGTGATGCGGTTGAACCGCAGACTGCCGAACATGCGTTGCACTTCGAGGTCGCCCGGGAGGGCAAACTGGAAGGCCTCCAAGCCGAAGCCGTCAACGATGCCGGAAAAATCATCCACGACCAATGCCAGGGCATCCAGGGCAGCCATCCCACTGGCTTGAAAGTTTTCTAACAATGCTCCGGTCACACCGTCGCCATAGCGGGTGGCGGCTGCGGCGATCTCTCTGGCATAGGCACTGAGATACCAGTGCAGCTTCTTGGCCTCCGCCGTGCCCACCCAATGGATGTGGAGAGCGGTCCACGAGGTTTGCAGTTCGCCGAGGAGCTCGGTGTCGTCGGGCAACATGTCGTCGGCCAGGGCGACCAGATCGGCCAGGACGAGCAGGGACTCAAATGCCTCTGTGAGGTTCTGCTCCACGACCTCGCCTTCATTGAAGCGCTCCGTCTGCGTGTTGGCGAAGGCCTTCATCACAGTGGCGAGACTGAGTTCCATCTCGCCCGTGAGCACGTTGTCCACAATCCCGGCATCGTTAGCCTTCTGCAGGACCTCGTACCAGCGTTGGAAAAAAGGCTTCTCCAATTGATCGAAAACCACGTTCTCGGGCAACAAGGGATCGTTGTCATCGCCCATGAGCTTGGCCACGCGTCTCTTGGTCGTCTCGAGTTCCTGTCGATGCAGGATACGCGCCGCGTCGATCAGTTTCCCGGCCAGGCGCCGCCGTTCCGGCGTCGGTGTCGTGCCTTCGACGGCCTTCACCGTGTCGTGCAGGGCGTTGATCATGAGCTGCTCATCACCCGCGGCTGGGGTGAAGGGGACGACTTCATTGAGGACGTAGAAATCTGCCAGGCGCACGGCGTAGAGCGCTCGATCGGCGTCGTCGCCCTGGGCGGAGGCTCGGTCGTAGAGGTTTCGGGTCTGCTGGAAGGCGAGCAGCGCAATGGTAGTGATTGGCGGCTGTGTCAGTCTCGTATCCAGATCATCGTCCGTGCTCAGGATGGTGCCGTACTGTTGGATCCTCAGGGCGACGTCAAAGAGCACGCGGAGATCCGTTGTCGTGGCGGCTTCAAACTTGGCGGCGTCGATGATCTGTGCTTCGGGATCCAGTCCGTAACCCGCCAGGATCTCGGCGAATGCACTATCGAGCTTGGCTTGGATGGCGGCCAGCGTGTTGGGATCGTTGAGCAGAGAAGGAGCGTTTTCGTTGCCCAGGGCCTCGGACCGAAGATCGGCGGCGAGGAGGAAGCCGATGCCATCGATGACCCGTTCCAGACTGGTGTCGGGAGGTAGGATTCGGAGATACTCCTCGGCCGTGTCGCGTGCTTCCAGTGAGACAGCGAGTGCCTGAGCCAAAAGTTCATCCACAGCGTCGTCGGTGTCCCCACCACCGAGGATAGCTTCCTCTTCGGCTCTGGTGAGGATCTTGAGCATTTCACGATGTTTGGCGGCGTGACGCTTCAGCTTTTTCACTTGGTTCAGGCTAGGGGCCACTTCGCGGCTGGCACCGCGGAGTTCTCCCTGCAGGGCACCGAGCATCTTTCGCACGGACGTGAGAGACGAATCGAAGGTGCCGTTGATCGTCGGTCGCACATGGTCATTGCCCACCGCCACCACCCAGGCGTCGATGACGTCGAGGGGCAGGGAGGTTGTCGTTTCTTCGAACTCCGGGGCGACGCCGACGTTGAGATCAGTCAGGGATGGCAGATCCGGTGACTCATCGAGAAAGGACTCCAGGCCCCTGCCAAAATTGCCAAAGAAGGACGCCATGCCGTCGATGGCTTCGAAGGAGAGGTCGGGATCATAGGTCGGGCGCAGAAGCGTGATCTCCTTGGCCATTTCCAGAGTGATGTTTCCGCTGTAGGCCAGGCCGAACTCGTAGTTAGGATCGTCGACGTCGAAATAGGCTTCGAAGGTGTTGCCATCCGGCGTGGCGATGCGGCCGGAGCCGGCGACGCGGAAGTTACCGTCTTCGGACAGTTGCAGTTCGAGGGGGCGGCGTTTGAGAATGGAGAGCGTGACTTTGTCAGTTGACTCCGGAGGAAACGACGCGCTGCCGTAGGCGCTGAGATCGATGTTGCCCCGGGAGTCGAAGCTGGCGTTGGGAACCACCAGGGTGGCGTCGAATTTGGGGAGGCGGACCTCTCCGGAAAGACGGCCGCCGAACTCGAGGGTGTCGACATTGAGCCGGGCGGCGCCGGCGGCCTCGACGATCTCGATCTCTCCCGGGAGCACCCAGTCGGGGATGTCCGGGAGATCGGGGAGGAGGCCGAGAGTGTTGTCGTAGACGGCGCCGGCGGCCCCGCGAAATCGCTCTAGCAGAAGGGCGGCCGCTTCGAGATAGGCCCGGCGGGCCTGGACGAACTTGGCCTGCTCGGCCGTGCCCTCGTGTTGGGTGGCCAGTGCCCGCATGGCCTCGGCCTCGGCCAGCATGACCATGACAGCCTTGTCCGCCGTGGCCCACTCGGTGGCCTGACCTAGTTCGTCGGCTAGCACTTGGACCCAGGAGCGTCCATCGGGCTGGACTTCATGGAAGAGACGCAGGCTCTCGAAACTACCATCTAGCTGCAGCTGGAAACGCGCCTCCAGGACCAGGCCCTGGAGCCACTGGAGGGTGGGCTCCGATCCCTGTGGGAGTTCCTGGGCTCTGGAGGTGAAGCCGGAGAGTCCCAGGAGGATTGCTAGAGAGAAAATCAAGCGTGTCATTGTCCTGCTCCGTCAGTTCTCCTGCACGATGGCTTTCACCAGTCCGCTGACGGCGATCTCCGCTCGCCGGTAGTTAGGGTTGTTGGCCTGGGGGTTCGGTTCATCCGGGAGGCCGTCCAGCGCGGCCTGTTCCTCGCCCCGGCCGGAAGTCATGATCTGTTCCAGCGGGATCTGCAGACCCGTGCCCATGATCTCGATGAGGGCGGCCTTGACGTTTTCCGCCCGGTCCCGGGAAAGAACGAGATTGGCATCCGCGGTGTCGGTGCGATCGGTGAAGCCTTCGATTTCAATGCGGGCGCCCACGCTGCCAACGAGGGCACGGTGACGTGCGACAAACATGCGGAGGGCCTGCCGCCCGCAATCAGTTAGGGTGGGTTTACCGATATCGAAGAAGACGGCGTCGGGGAGATCCGGATGACCGCTGGCGGTGAATTGAACGGTGTTTCCCGCGAGGTTGACATCGGAACCCTTGGGGACGATGCGACCCGTCCAGCCATCGAGACCCGCTGCCAGGGCGAGTCCCTTCACGGGATCGAAAAAGCTACCCGTCCAGAAGGTGATGGAGGGCAATTCCCCATTGCCATCGAAGGTAAAGGTGTTCCCCCCGATGGTGGTGCCAAAACCGCCAATGGCGAGGGTGGCCGAGAGCTGTCCGAACTCGAGTTCACCGGCGAGCTGATCCTCGGAGTAGTTGAACGGGGAGGGGATGGGATCGCTGGTGGTCGAACTGACAGTGACACCACCCCCGAGGCCGGGAGAAGCTCCCCAGAGGTCGCCGTCATATTCAAAGAGTTCGTCGTCCTCATCGTCTTCTGGAGGGTGCTGCTTGAGGATCTCGACCGTGAGACTGGCGCCGCCGGCGACGACGCCTCCCACGGTCTTCTGTTTGATGGTGAAGGTGTAAGTGTAGGTCTTGCCGCTGGCGAACTCGGCACGGGGCGTCCCGGTCAATCGCTCGATCTGGGCGAGGTCGAGTTCGGAATTGGCGAAGAGTACCAGGGTATTGAGAGCCACCCAATAGGTGCGCAGATTGAGTTCGGAACCATCGACGCGGCCGGTGCGCTGGAACATCTCGGTGTCCCGCTCCAGCACTTGGGTCATGAGAAGACGGGCCGCGGGCAATTGAGCCTTGGTGATGATGCCGCCCGTGCGGATGGGATCCGGATTCGCCGGATCGCCGAGGATCTCCGCAATCTTGTTGTTGATCGTGGTGGCGAAGAAATCCGAGGTGCCTCCCTGAGGAAAATAATAGAGCTTGATGGCCTCCTTGATCCCTTTGGGGGTCATCATGCCCTGGGCGATCTCCTCGGCGGTGCGGACGTCGTCCAGGCGCCGTACGATTTCGGAGACGATCTTGCTGTGCAGGGGATGGTACTGCGTCGCCTCAATGGCAGGGCGAAACTTTTCGGGGAAGGTGGTGATGATGCTGTCGGAAAACGCCGGCGCCCGGGACGTGCGCTGGAATTCGCTGGGACTGACGTCTCCGCTGGTGAGCTTGAGAAAAAACTGATTCCCGTCGCTGTCATGGCGCACTCGAAGGGTACCGAGACTGCTGGGAAACTCGCCGCCGGGACCAACGGTTTCCCGCTGGAGGCGAATGGCGAATTCGACGAAAGCATCACCTTCCGGCTCCACGCCTTTGGCCTTGAGGAGACCCTCGAAATGAAAGGCGATCTGATGATCGCCGCGTTGTTCTTGCACTCTTCCCAGGATGTAGCGTCCGCCTTGGTTGACTTGCAAGGTCCCGTAGGCGGTGAAGGAACTCCACGGTGTCGATGGGGCTTCGACGGATTCGTATTTTCCCGAGAAACTGGGAAACTCGCTCGGCATCCAGACCACCTCGGGGGGCGCCAGTTCTTTTTCCAGGAGCCCGCAGGCGCCGTGCTGGAAGTTGAGACAGGATTCCACGTTTTCCTGGGCGCGTGCGAGCGCCGTTTCGAGGGCGAAATCACCTCCGACATAGGGGAGAATGCGGACGAGGCGTTCGAAGCGTTTGCAATCGAGGGCCTGGGCACTCGGAGGACGTAACTTCCGAAGATCGAGAACGCGGTTGAGAATGGTGGCGGTGTTGGGATTGAATCCGAATGCGTTGGTGAAATTCCGGCCCCCCAGTTCTTCTAGCAATGTGAGGAAAGCCGTGCGATCCTCGAGGATCTGGAAGAGCGTGCCGTAGGCGCCGGTGTTAAGCGTCTCCGCACCGAGGGTGTTTTGCGCTTGAACAAAGGCGCTCTTGGCTTCGTCGCGTCCGGTTTCCAGGGCGGCCAGATCGGCCTGCCGTTGCGCGCTGTTGCTGCGCCGCAAGGTCGCTTTGTATTGGTTGCGCAGGTGTCCCATAAACGTCAGCAGTTCTTGGGGAGACATGGTGGGGATGACGACGCGTTGGCCGTCGATGAAGAAAAGGATGTCCGTCTTGTCCAGGATCCGGTTGTAGATCCGTTGTGCTCGCACAACCGGGGTGTCGCCTTCGGCGGCGAGAATGCCGTTTCCCTCGATTTCTTGCGTGAGAGGCTCGGCGGCCTCACTGACTTGCTCGAGCAGAGAAACGATGGCGTCGAACTGTGCGGGATCCTCATCGAGTGCGGTCGATTCGGAGATGATGCGTTCGACGGCACTGAAGATCTGATTCTGGGATTCTTGCAAGAGGGTATCGAAGCCCGCGTTGCCGTCGATCGCCTCGATAGCGCCCTCTGTCAGGATGAGAAAATCGCGGAGCAGTTTCAGGGCCGAGGGAAGATCGTGGGCTGCCTCCGCCGTCTTGGCGGCGCCGGCGATGAGTTCCTCGAGTTCCGCTAGAGAGGCATCGGTCAGGCTCTCGCCCGCGCGATCGCTGGCCCAGGAGTGCAAACGCCAGGCCCAGGCTTCGAGGACGGATCCGGCGCCATTCGTCGGCCCGGCCGCGGGGAGGTATTCCGTGAGATCGGTGATGTCGGCGTGTTTCAGTCCCGAGGTCGCCAGATTGCGGTAGATCTGACGGTAGGCGAACAAACGCTCTGTCAGTTCATCCAATTCTGCCTCGCTGTTCCCGCTGGGCAAGTTGGCCAGAGGATTGACGGGAGCCAGATTCTTCAAGGATCCCAGTGCGGGAATGGTGAATCCTCGGCCTTCGAGACTGATCTCGAAGTTAGGATCACGCCAGGAGACGCTACCCCGCACTTCGGCGCCGTCGGGAAACACGGCTTCCAGCGTGCCGTGAGCTTCGAGGTCGCCGCCGGTGGAAAGGTAGACTTTCAATGGATCCGCTTGCGGGATGCGGAATGTGAGTTCACTGTTAGGGATAGGCGCCCACTCGCCGTGAAAGCAAACGGTGAGAAAGGTTTCTCCCGATTCCGGATCGGAGCTGATTCTGACATTGGTGCGGAAAGCCGGCAGGATGAAATCGCCCAAGGGCGGCGTTACTTCGAGACCGGCCCAGCCGTCGCTGCCCAGGGAACCGCTCTCCCAGGCGACCTCGGTGCCGCCCCATAACAGACGAACTGGTTCTCCGGTAGCCACGGCGAAATGGTCCTGTAGCCACCCGGGAACCACATTCTCGAGATCGAGTTCGTGCGAGCCCGGGCGCGACGGGATGGGAAACTCGTCCAGGGCGCTGCGGTGGAAATCGGCTTCGTCAAAGAGGAGCCGGGTGATCCCGGCCTCCTCGATGAGGGTGGCGCCGGCGGCGAAGGCGAAATGGGCGCTGGTGAGCAGTTGGGGATCGCCCACACCCTCCGGGTAGTAGAGAAAGGGCTCCAGTAAGCCTTCGGCGGTGGCCTCGATGAAGGCTCCCGTCTGGGAGACGAAGCCCTCCTTGACCTGCTGCGCAGCTCTGGGCTGGAGGGCGACGAACTTGGCGGGATCCGCCACGAGGAAGCCGTTGGCCGGGGTTCGCACAGTGGTGCCGGAGACGGTGGTGACCTCGACGGAAAGCTGGACGATGCGCGGCACGGCCGGGTTTTGCTCCAGCGGGAAAATCCAGCCCCCGCCCAGTGTGGGCGAGGCGGTGCCCAGTTCGGCATCGCCGTCGAAGTACTTCACCGTGGCGATGGGTTCTTCGGATTCGATGACCACGCCCAACGTGGTGGTGTCGGCACTCGTGTTCGCAGTCAGGGTGGGGGAGGCATCAGAGACTTTGATAGGATCCGTGGCCGTCCCATCCGGTCCCAGGACGCGCCACATCATGAGGGGTTCGTTTGCCGCTGCCTCCTCGACGTAGCCCGTGGTCGTGGCCTCCGCCGTGAGGGTGGTGACGTTTTCCCAGGTGATGAGATCGCGACTGCGTTGCAGGGTGTAGTCTTCTCCTGGTTCGCTACGCCAGAGAATCTGCCATTCTCCTTGGGGCGTGACGGTGATGGATTGCTCGAGGTCGAGTTGTGCCTGTGCCAGGGTGAGAAGAGTGATCCAAAGAAGCAGTCCGCCTGCCCTTCGTCCGGATGATCCCGATCGGTTCCCCATCATCGCTTTGTGATTGTCCTTCCTGCCCCTCCGGGCGAGCCCTCCCTAGGGTTCGCAGGGGAGAGCCTGTCATAAATGGCGGCGGAATCGAAGGATAAAATGCGGAGAGGGGGATGGATGGAAATCGGGTTGAGGGAAAAAGGTCGCGCGGAGGTGCATAGGCGCAGAGATTGTGCTGGGTGGGCGCTTATGGGGTTTCGTTCACTCAGTTCTATACATTCTTCTAAGAAGATCGGGTTTCGCGTGTCTCCTCAAATATGAAGGCTCTTATTCCGCTTCTTGTCGTCTTGTGCTCAACCATCTCTACTCTGAACGCCGATGGTGAACGTGCCGAAAAGAAGGAGCCTAAACGCATCCAAATCGGCGAACTGGCGACACTGGTTGACGGCGAAGAGGCCATCATCAGGTTTCGAGTTGACAATACTTACTGGATTAGCGGTGCCGTCCCAAAGGGTCGTGCACGCTCTTTCGGCATCAAACCTGTACTGCCAGGTAAGTCTGGTACCCGAATTTCTGTTCTGGTCGTCGGTAAACTGGCAGATGCCATGGAGCGGTTTGGGTATTCGCCACCGAACCCAAGTGATCGTTTGGCAGGGGCGCAGATTGAGGCGCGCGGCAAGGTGATCGTCCATCCGGCTCCCAAGAATGCGCCGGAGAAGGGGCCTTCTTACCAATTCCGAATAGGAGATTTGAAGGCGTTCCGCGTGGTGTCGCCATCGCAAGAGAAACGCTAGGCGGCGTCCTCCACGTGGATTGTCATTTGCTCGGTGAGCTTCGGCGAGGGCATCTGCCGGGACAATTCGAGCCCGAAGGCGTCGGTAGACATCGAAGGGGGCTGGCCCGATGGTCGCGATTCCACTCCGGGGAGGCTGGGCGGGAAAAAGTCATTTCCTTTGGTGCGCGTCGGTCTAAGGTTTGAGGTGTAAATTACCCTCATGAAGACGAGCCCACCACGTCTCCCTCTAGTCACCGCCGTCTGGTTTGCGTTCGCCCCGATGCTGGGGGCGCAGACAGCACCCATTCCCGAGGATTTGCTCTATGACGAGCACGTGCGGGAGGAATTTGGGGTCAACGACTTCACTGCACCCTCGATTGAGCGTATTTTCAAGGATCTTGAGGCGCTGGGAGATTTGCCATACAGCGAATTGAGCCGGAAGCTGGCGGAGAATGCGCCGAAAGAGAGGGCCATCGCGGCGATCAGCTTGGGGACCTTGATCGCTGATGGGCTTCTGACCGTCCAGTGTGAACAGCGGGGCGATCTCAAGCCGATCGGCGAGGCACTGAAGGGGCATGCCGAAGCCCTGGGGGCGGACCGGAGGATGTCGCGGCATTTCAAGAGCTTGGTGGAGCACAGCCTGTCCGGCGATTGGGAGAAGTTGAAGAAGGAACTCAGCGCGACTCAGAGCGACGTCGAAGCCGAGCTGGTTTTGCTTCGGGACGTGCATATCGCCCATCTCATCAGTCTCGGGGGCTGGTTGAGAGCCTGTCAGATTGCTTGTGCCTCGCTGAAGAACGATTTCGATGCCGAGAAGGCGACGGCGATCATGCGCATCGACGTCATTGATTACTTCAACGCGGAACTGGAGACCATTGTTCCGGACCGGCTTTCCAAAGAGCGGGTTGGAGTTCTGCGCAAGGACATGCTCAAGCTGCGGAAACAGATGGAGCCCGAGGGGCCGGAGAAGCAGTTTACCAAGGCACAGATTACGAAGTTAGGGCGGGAGGTTGATATGCTGCTCACCCGCGTCCTCGCCCCTTAAAAAACTTAAACTTACACTTAAACATAAACTTAAACTCTGACAGAGGGCTGTGGACAGAGGATAAGGATTGATTTGTAGGTGAGCGTGGAAACTGAAGTGGGAGCTGTGTCGGACTAAATCTTGTGGATGGTTGCTTCTTTGTGGTTTTCTGAAGATTCTGAGGTTAAGGGTGGTGAAGTGGTGCTCTCTTTATTTTAGAGCCTGCCCTGGAGTTTAAGTTTAAGTGTAAGTTTAAGTTTTTTGGACGGATGTTGACGCACGAATCACTCACGGTCTACCACCGGGCGATCGAGTTCGTTGCTTGGGCTTCGGTCTTGATCGGAGAAAAACAGATTTCCGGTCCTCTTCTGGATCAGTTCAAGCGGGCCTTCATCTCAGTGCCGTTGAATATCGCGGAGGGAGCGGGGAAGCGGACGGCGAAGGATCAGGTTCGGTTTTACGACATCGCTCAGGGATCCGCGTTGGAGTGCGGGGCCTGTCTCGACGTCTTGGTGGCTTTGAAAGGGGCTGAGAATTTGGAGATCGCCCGTGGGAAAGGGCTGCTCAAGGAAATTGTTGCGATGTTGAGAGGGCTGACGCGAAGCCGTGTTGGGGATGACCGTGTGGGGGAGAGTGATTTGGCTTAAAAGACTTCAACGTAAACTTGCTTCATCTTACACTTTTACTTTGGCGTTGATTTTCTCTTGGAGTTTAAGTTTATGTTTAAGTGTAAGTTTAAGTTTTTTGATAGAGATTGAGGGTCATGAAAACACTAAACGGATCGGGAGCGTAATCGCCGAAGGGGCCGCAGCGGCGGAAGCCGGCGCGTTGGTAGAGCAAGCGGGCTGGTTCAAAATCCTCGGAGGCCCCGGTTTCGAGGCTGACCCGTTGGTAGTTTCGTTGCCTGGCTTCTTCGAGCAGGTGATCGAGCAGGGCCCTGGCCACGCCCTTGCGAAGATGGGCCTTGGCGGTTCTCATGGACTTGATCTCGCCGGATCGCGGGTCCAACTCCTTGAGAGCGCCGCAGCCCAGGAGCGTGCCGGAATCTCTCGCGGTCCAGAGGGTCACGGAATCTTCCTTGAGGCCGTCGAGGTCGAGGGCGTGGACGCAACCGTTGGGAGAGATTTGGTGCATTTCCGCGAGGTGCTCGCTCAGCAGGGTTCGGACGTCGGAATTGTCGAGATCTTCGGTTTGAAGCTGCATGGTCGGCATAGGCAAAATGACGTTGGCCAATGAACGCGTGTCGCGCGGGATTGCAACGATCCACGTTTCACCCGGGGGCCGGATTGGTAACGGGGATTGGAGGGATTCCGGAGGTGGCTTGCCAATCCGGAGTTCATTGGGCACCCTTTTTCCCGTGATGATGGCGCGAGTCTTCTTTTTTGTTTTTCTCATGGGGGCGGTGACGACTCTGAAGGCCGAGCCGGGAGCGACTCATTACAATGAGCTCTATCGCCCCCAGTTTCATTTTTCGCCGGCGAAGAATTGGATGAATGACCCTAACGGAATGGTCTATTACGAGGGTGAGTACCATCTCTTTTATCAGTACAATCCGTTTGGAGACAAATGGGGCCACATGAGCTGGGGGCACGCGGTGAGCCGGGACCTCGTTCACTGGGAACATCTGCCGCTGGCCTTGGCGGAGGAGAATCATGTGATGATTTTTTCCGGCAGTGCGGTGATCGACTGGAAAAACACCAGTGGCTTTGGCAGTGAAGACCGGCCGCCCATGGTGGCGATCTATACGGGGCATCACACGGACAAGAAACTTCAGGATCAACGCCTGGCCTACAGCACGGACAAGGGACGGACCTGGACCAAGTATGCGGGGAATCCCGTGATCGACATTGGTTATGCAGATTTCCGGGATCCCAAGGTTTTCTGGCATGAGGACTCGGCGCAGTGGGTCATGATCGTGACGCTTTCAATGGAGAAAAAGCTACGTCTCTATGGCTCGCCTAACTTGAAGGATTGGGAGAAGCTGAGTGACTTCGGGCCTCGCGGATGTACTCAGGGCGTGTGGGAATGTCCGGATCTCTTTCCCCTTCCGGTGGAGGGCGGTGAGGGGTCGAAATGGGTCATCATTCTCAACATTGGCGGGGCAGCGCCGGCGGGCGGCTCGGGATGCCAGTACTTTGTCGGCGACTTTGACGGCGAGACTTTTCATTTGCACGAAGAGTCCATGCCGGCGATCGCGGACGGAAGCACGGCGGCTGGGCTGTGGGCGGATTACGGGCGAGATTTTTACGCTGCAGTGTCCTGGTCTGATGTGCCGGCGAGTGACGGGCGGCGGCTCTGGCTGGGATGGATGAGCAATTGGAACTACGCCCAGGATGTCCCCACCTCGCCTTGGCGCAGTGCGATGACGGTGCCGAGGAGTCTCAGCTTGCGCGAGGTCGATGGGAAGTATCGGCTCCTGCAAGAGCCGGCGGGCGAACTCGCGGGCATTCGAGTCTCGGGATCCGTCATGGAGCGGCCGACGGCTGGGACGGCCGAGCGATTGATCCGATCGTTGGATGCGGAATTGCTCGACATCGAACTGACCATGGCCGCGGGCCGGGCGATAAGCATCACCCGGGGAACCAGCGGGTCCGCCATTCTCCATGTCGATGAGGATCGTCTGCGTCTGGACCGTCGAACGATGGGAGAGACGTCCTTCCACGAAAAGTTTCCCGGCGTTCACGAGGCGCCGCTTCGTTCGAAGAACGGTTTGGTGACCTTGCGTCTTCTCATTGATCGCTCGTCCATCGAAGTGTTTGCCAACGGTGGCGAATCCGTGATTTCGGATCTGATCTTTACGGAGACGGCTCCGACGCGGTTGGGTTTTTCGTCGTCGCCGGGAATCGTCCGCCTCGGCGTCTATCCACTGAGAAGCATCTGGCGTTGAGACGATTGCGTTGGCTCACGGAGGCCGTTATGTGCTTGCTCAGGGAGGGCTTGTTTCTCTAGGGTAACGTCCTTGCTCATTGGTCTTTGATGCGATGAAACGCTCCCTCACTCTTCTCCTTGGCTCGGCCTGCGTCATTCTGTCAGGCTTTCTTTCTCGTGCTGAATTGATCGGCTACTATTCTTTTGATGATCCCGCGGCGCCATTGAAGGATGATAGTGGCTCGGGGAACGACTTGCAGAGTGCGGGTGCCGATCCCACGTACGCGGCCGCCGGCGGGTTTGAGGGGGGCGGTTTTGAGTTCGATGGCTTTCAACGATTGATCGTGCCCATCGATATCAATCCGGGCGCAATGGCAGAACTCACCCTTGGAGCTTGGGTCAAGACCTCGACGCTCGATCCGGGGCTCTACAAGGTGATGGGGCATGACAATGGCGGCTGGGATCGCACCATCGGACTGGATAGCCGTCAGGGGGATTTTCGCTACACCTCGTTCATTGGCAATGGCCGGCCGGTGGTGGGGACTCCGGGTCCGGAGAGCACGGATGATTGGACCTTTCTCGCGGTGACCTATGATCAGCCGAACAATGAAGTCACGGTTTATGTGGATGTCGATGGGAGCACGACGGGGGATGCGGTGGTCTCGGTGGCGGAGCCCTCGGCGTTCGGTTCAGGATTTCCGACTTTTTCCATAGGCAACCTCCGTCCTGACAATGATGCTGAGGGGTGGATCGGATTCATCGACAACGCCTTCGTCTACGATGAGGTGCTCGATTCCGGACAGATCAAACAGATACGCGATGGCGGGAAAGAAGCCATTGGCGGCGAACTCCAAGCCAATGACCCTTCGATCTTGGTTGTTGCCGACGAGGTCTTTGGCAGATTGCCGCCGCGTCCGGGCGCGGTGGAAGGCGTGATTCAGGTGACGAACGAGGGGGCGAGCAATGCCCTGGTTTTCACCTCCATCGCCGTGACGGGTCCACAGAGTGCGAACTACATTGCGCCTCCGCAGTTTGGTCCCCTGGCTCCGGGAGCGACGGGTGAGATCAGCGTGTTGTTCAATCCCGGCGACGTGGCAGGTGATTTCAACGCCACCTTGGTTCTCGAAACCAACGATGCGGCCACGCCGGTCTCGACGGTGGATCTCTTCGCCAATGTGGCCTCGCCGGCGGTGGCGGATAATTTGCTCGGCTTTTACACCTTTGATGATCCGGACAATCCGTTGGCCGACAGCAGTGGGCGAGCCAACAACCTGCAGGAGCCTGGCGGAGATGCCAATCCCGCGTTTGGCGATGCCGCGGGCGTCCAGGGAGGGGCTTTCACCTACGATGGCGGAGATCGCCTGATCGCGCCGATCGATATCAATCCGGCGGCGGAGCCGGAACTGACGGTGGGGGCCTGGGTCAAGACATCCTCGCTGGCTCCTGGACTTCGAAAAGTGTTGGGGCATGACAACGGCGGGTGGGACCGAACGATCGGTCTGGATAATCGTGA
>JANQJH010000554.1 GCA_028281705.1 Verrucomicrobiales bacterium | reverse complement strand
CAGCGGCCCGCTCCTGGGTCACCATCTCTCGACGATCTACCACGTCCCCTTCCTCTATCTCGCCATCTCGCCAACGGAACTTCAAGATCCGCTCGTCCTCCAGTCCCAGCCCCACGGCTACGTCCTGAGAACCTGTGAGGACAGCGAACTCCAGGCGACACTGACCCTGGCCGCGGAATCTCTGCGAGAACGCGAAGAGGCTCGCCCCACCAGCCCCGTCATTGCTTCGTCCTCCACCGACGCCGAGGCCACCATCGTCACGGATCTGGCAGGGCGGATCACCTATCTCAACACCCTGGCCGAGGATCTCACCGGCTGGTCCCTGGCCGAGGCCACGAATCGCCCCTACCAGGAGGTGTTTCGCCTGGTGGACAGCCAGGGCAATCCCATGGCCCATGAACCCATGGCTCCAGGGCGCGATCGATCCCAGCCCGCCACCGCCACGCTGGCGCAACGCGGCGGCGAACGGCTCCCCATTCAGGAGAGAACCTCCAGCCTGACCCATGGAGACGGCAGCCTGGCCGGGCTCTTCATTGCATTTGGGCATCACCACCCGGCGATCAGCGAGGCCCATGCCCCAGATCGGTCCTCCAATGGGGCCGCTCACGGCACCGCTGGATCGGCAGAGGGAGAAGCCGCGGTGCCGGCGCAGACGCAGGCTCATTTGGCCGCGATGCTCGACGCCGTCACCGATCCGCTGTTCGGCGTGGACGGGAACTGGGCCGTGACCTTCGCCAATCAGCCGGCAGAGCATTTTCTGGGGAAACCGCAGCAGGTCTTGTTAGGCCAGAATTTCTGGGATCAGTTTCCCAAGTCAGTGAAAGCGGAGAACCACGAGGCCTACACCAAGGCCCTGGCCGACCAAATTCCGTCTGCCTTCGAGTTCTGTGATGCCACGCGGGGACGCTGGATGGAGGCCTATGCCTACCCCCATCCCGCCGGTATGTTTGTCTTTCTGCGAGACATCACGGAGCGCCGCAAAGCCCAGGAACGGGCCAGCAAATTGGAAAAGCTCGAAAGCCTGGGATTACTCGCGCGCGGCTTCGCCCACGACTTCAACAATCTCCTCACCGTCCTCTTAGGCAATGTCTCGCTCGCCCGCTATGCCCAGCCCGGTGAACGTTCCTACCTCGAACCGCTCGACGCCGCCAAGCACGCCACCGAACAGGCCCGCAACCTCGTGCAGCAATTGCTCACGTTTGCCAAGGGCGGCGCCCCCATCACCGAACCCGTCAATCTGAACGACGATGTCGTCAACGACGTGCTCTCGCAGCACAAACCGCGGCCACATATTGACTACCAAGTGGAACTGACTCCACACGCCACCATGGTCGAAGCGGATCCCGGTCAGATGAGACGCTTGTTAGAGAATCTATTGGAGAACGCCGAGGAAGCCCTGCTGGGCGGAGGAACTCTGCGCATCTCCAGCCGGATCGTTTCCACCACCGATCCGCTGCGAACGCAGATGCCGGCCAATCTCGATCCCCAAACGGACTACGTCCTTCTCGAAGTGCACGACTCCGGCGAAGGGATTCCGGACGTGCATTTGGACAAGATTTTCGAGCCCTACTTCAGCACTCGCTCCGATGCCAACGCCACCGGTCTCGGTCTCACAGTTTGCGAATCCATCGCCCGATCACACAGCGGCTTCCTCACACTCGACTCCCGGTTTGGAAGCCACACCACAGCCAGTCTCTTCCTCCCGACCCTGGGCCAGCAATGGCAGTCCGAGGAAGTCGAAACCGCCCCCGCCCGGCGACGCCCAACGAACAATCCTCCCCGGATCCTTGTGCTCGACGACGAGAGGCCCATTCGGCTCTTGATGAATCTCAGTCTAACCAAGGACGGCCACGAAGTGGTGGAAACCGAAGAGGGCAGCGAGACCGTGGCGGCCTACCAACAGGCCCTGGAGGAGGGGCGCTGTTTCGATCTCGTGGTCATGGATCTCTCCATTCCCAACGGCATGGGAGGCGCCGAGGCCATCCAACAAATCCGGCACGTGGACCCGGAGGTCGTCGCCGTGGTCTCCAGCGGCTACTCGGATGACCCGGTGATGGCCAACTACGAGCAATACGGCTTCTCGGCCGTCCTGCCCAAACCGTATGAACCCTCTTCGCTGCGGCAACTTGCCCTTCGCCTCATCAAGGGCGAAGAGTCGCCACACTGAAGCAAACATGTCTACCAATCCTCCCCTCACCCTCGTTGTTCTCGCCGCCGGCATGGGTAGCCGCTACGGCGGCCTCAAACAGCTCGACCCGGTCGGTCCCCACAACGAGGTCATCCTCGACTACTCTGTCTACGACGCCCTCCAAGCCGGGGTGGAAAAGGTCGTGTTCGTCATCCGAAGGGACTTCGAGGAATCTTTCCGGAACACCTTGGGGAAGCGCTTCGAGGGCCGGATGGCTGTCGACTACGCTTTCCAAACCCTCGATGCCCTTCCGCCCGGCTGCCAGGTGCCCGACGGCCGGACGAAGCCGTGGGGAACCGGGCATGCCATTCTCTCGGCCCGGGAGGCGGTGACGACCCCCTTCATGGTCATCAACGCGGACGACTTTTATGGCCGGGCCAGTTACCAACGTCTGGCCGACTACCTCCGCCAGGCGGCGGCCTCCGGGGCCACCGAAAAAGAGCCACTGAGCATGGTGGGTTTCCGCCTGCGCAACACCTTATCTGAACACGGGACCGTGGCTCGAGGCCTCTGTCAGTGTGACGATGCGATGAACCTTCGCTCCGTCGTCGAGGTCACCAGCATCCGCAAGACGGCCAATGGCGCCGCCTACCACGCCCCTGGAGGAGGGATCACCGAGCTGACGGGCGACGAGCTGGTCTCGATGAATATGTGGGGATTCCTCCCTTCATTCTTCCCCCTTCTGGAAGATCGCTTCCGCCGGTTCATGGAGGAGCACGGAAAATCCGACAAGGCCGAGTTCTACATCCCCTTCGCCGTGGACGAGCTCATCCAGGCAAAGCGCGCCTCCACCCGCGTTCTCACATCGAATAGCCAGTGGTTCGGCGTCACCTATCAAGAAGACAAACCCGTCGTCGTCGCCGCCCTCAAAGCCCTGGCCGAAGACGGACTCTACCCGACGCCCCTCTGGCCTCTCGATTAAGAACACGCCACCTTGGGCACCTCATTCCGCTTCGGCTTCCCGAAAAGCGTCGACATAGCCGATGGTAAACGGCTCTCTCACTTCCACCCACCGCCGCGCTCGAAAGTGGGTGTTCCCCTCATCATAGGGACACAGCACCGAGGTGACTTCAGTGAACCCGAAGCGCTCGTAGTACCCTGGGTCGCCCAGTACAAAAACGGCCGATTTCCCCAGGGCTGAAGAGGCCAGACTCGTTTCAACTAGCAGGGTACCCAGCCCCTGATTCTGGAACTCTGGATGCACTGCCAGAGGAGCCAAATGGAAGCCGATGACCTTCGACCCATGCAGAGCCAGAGTGAAGAGAATGTATCCCACGACCGCGCCCTCAGCTCCGGCGACAACCCAATCGTGGTAGGTGCCCGCGTCCCCCCGGCGGACGTTCTGCACAAGACGGCTTTCATAGGTGCTGGGGGCGAAGGCGCGATCGAGCACCCGGCGAATCCCAGGGCCATCAGCAGATTTTGAAGGGCGACAGGTGAACGGAGCACTCACAAAGCCAGCAATCTACATCCTAGAGAAGGAGGACGCCAACTACTGGGTGCCCGAGTTTGGGGGAGCCGGGGCCACCGAGATCGAAAGAACACGCTGCATCTCCCGGCGGACCTCCACCGCCGCAAATCCCTCAATCGCCTCCTGCGCTCGTGGAACATCCTCGGGCCGGATGCCGTCAAACAGGTGCGGGATCGCTTGAAGCATCCGCGAGGGCGGCAACCCTCGCATCCATGCCAGCCCATCCTCCCACCGGCCGGCATCTGCGTATCCCCTGGCCACGCTCGATGCAAATCCGTCCACGATGACCTCACTTGGTACGGACTGGAGATAGGTAGCCGCACCATCGAGATCAAGTCGCTGCCAAGTTTCGTAGAATGCCGAGCGAGGAGGAAGATTGTCGATCGGCATACCCATCAGGTAGTTCCGCGCGGCCTCCGGATCCGATTGCATCCATTGGGAGAGCACCGTCCCCGAAACAGCCCCCCTCAGCGACCCACTGGAAAGAACCCTGAGCTGCTCGAGCGCCCCGTGGGGATCGCTCTTTCCCCACTCCTCAAGGACGGCCGCCGTGGCATTGACACGCGCCCGGCCACGGAGATGGGCCTCGACCCAAGTCAGAGCGCCTCCGGGATCCGACCTCGCGAGATGCGCCGCCGCAGCCGCCTGAAAGAAGGACGCCCTCGAAGCTTGCTGGCGTTCGGCGTAGTCTAACGCAGCCTGAGAATGCGTTGCGTAGTAGGCCACGAAGGTATCGCCTCCCAGCCGATGGGGGCCACGGTAACTTTTCATCCAATCCAGAGCCGCTTCCGGGAACAGTTCGCCGAATCTCTTGGCCACCGGCACGACAAAGTCCGTCTGCGGGTCAGTGAGAAAGGCTTCAAATTCGCTCCGTTTTGTTAGGCCAATGCGGAGAGGGTCTCTCTCTTCACCGCCACCGCCCCGTCGCGCCATGCTGCCGAGGCGCTGGGCAATCTCAAGCGCTTCGGGCTGGCCTCGTTCCAAGGCTTGCCGAAGAATCTGCCGCTCCGCGCGAATTCGAGCAAGTGACGCCTTCGCCGCCCCCTTCCCTTCCTGCAATAACGTCAGGGACGCCAAGGGATCCGTTTCCGCCCACCTCGTGAAGGCGACCATGGACTCCTCGGCACCGTTTTGCAATGGGTTCTCTTTGAGATAGGCGGCCGCCTGCCCTGGATCCGCATGCGACCAGACGGCGACGAGCAATCTGCTAGTGAACGTACCGGGAGAGCAGGCTTCCAGCAACAGGGGCCACTCTGACGGAGAAACGTCAGAGGCCAAGGTTAGAATCTCAAGGGCGCCGGCAAAATCGACCTCATTGGCAGCGGAACTGGCCATTTCCAATGCGGTGCGCCGCCGAATCTTGCCCAGCGGCGTCACTCGATAATCACCAGCACTGGGCCGTGCCACGAAGGACAGCAGCGAACTGGGTCCCACGCCACGCGCTGGCTCAGGAGCAGTGTCAGGATCTGCAACGAGCTTACCTAGCACAAAACCCAACACGAAGAGGGAAACGGCAACCAGCGCTGAGAAGGTCACTGCGTTCATGGCTTTGACATGTTGGGATTCAGGTTGGAATAGGCTTCATCACGATCCGCGGCCGAGAGCGAGGAGAGCGCAATCGCCTGACGAATGGCTGCGGCGCGATCCGGCAGATGCGGTCCCGACAAGGCCCAAAATGCCTCCCGCCGAAGGCTTTCATCCTCGATCCGGCCCATCCATTCAAGGGCACCCGCCGGGTCGTGGCGCAGGAGTTGAGAGGCCAAGACACCCGCCGCGGCATCGCGCGCCGGTCCGTTGGGAAGCTGGGCCGCCCAGGCCGACGCCTCGGAGGGATCGTAACCACTCCATGTTTTCAGGGCAGCAACCACGGCCTCCAGCCTGATGGCTTCGTCTTCGATCCCAGTCGCCCAGGCAGCGGCTCCACCGGGATCAATCTCCGCCCACCCCCGGCCCACAGCTCCGACCACCGTCAACTGATCCGCTAGAGAAAGCGACTGGGACCACTGAAGCGCAGCTGCCGGATCTTGGGCGGCCCACGTTTGACCGACCTGTTCCAAGGCGGGCTCGCGAATCACTGAATCCACCTCATCCGTGACCCAGCTCGCGGCGCCTTGCGGATCCTCATCCCCCCAAGTCTCGAGGGCCTGACGCATGTAATGTTCATCCAAACGGTGCCCGGCCATCGCCAAGGCCAACTCCGCAGCCTTTCGCGGATCGCGGTGGCGCCATCTCCCATGATGTTCGCGGACCAGAGCATTGACGTTCAGGCCCACCGTATTGGCCCATTGGGCAAAGTCTTCAAAATCACCTTCGTGGGCAGCTCGGTTGGCCGCGGCGGCCGCGCGAAGCTTCGCCGAAGAGGGGCCATCACCGAATGAGAGTGCGCTCGCGATTTCCTCCATCCGGCGCCACCCTTGTAGGTGAAGGGCGTCGAAAAGCGCAAGCTCGACCGCGTCTTTCAACGGCCCGCCCTCCTGAGCATCCAACCATTCCACGTAGAGACCGGGTGCGCTCCCACTACGCACCGCCCTACTCACATGGCTCGCCGCCACCTCTGGGCGCAAGTTGGCGGGAACGCGATCCAGCAAGTCCAAGGCGCTTTCAGGGTCTCCCCGGCTGGCGGCGTTGAGGACCGAAACGTACTCATGGGGCGGCGGATCTCGTCGATTTTCCAAGATCCATTCCAGGGCCGCTGTTGGATCGTGTTGCGCGATCGCCCGCGAGGCGAAACGACCGGGATCCAGGCCGTGTTTTTCGACGTAGGCGACAGCGGCATCGGGGTCACCTTCTCCCCAGGCACGGAGGATGATCGCCCCGGCATCCTCACGGCCGGTGCGCAACGAGCCGGCCCATTCGAGGGCAGCTCGGGGATCACTCGCCGCCCAGAGTCGGGCCAAGCCGAGAATCGCACCGGTCTGACCGGAGGGCGTCAGCCCTTCCACATAGGCCACCGCCTCACGCCAAAGAATGGTCTGCTCGCCGCCGAACTTCGCCTCAAGTGCTGAGGCCCAAATCTCCGGGGCGCGATACTCCCCGGAGCGTTTTTCCAGGACGGTGAGAACAGCATTCGGCTCGACCTTTACCGCCTCCTCCAACATGGGCTCCACGAAGGCAAAGCCCCGGGCCGTTGCCGACTCTTTCAAAGCAAACGCAAGTGCCTCGCGGGGATGGCGCTGGGCCCAGGCGACATAGAAACTCGAGGCGAACCGCCGGGAGGTTTTTCGGTCGGCGAGGAAGGCCGCCGCCGATTGCGGCGCCACCTCCAGCCAGCGCAGGAGGAGAAACTCCCTCACCAACGAACGAATGGCCAAGGGATACTCGCGACACGACTCGAAGAGCGCGGGCAACTCATCGGCGGGAGCTTCGACGATCCGACCCAGAGGTCCCCAGAGATCCGAAGAGACGATGCCGATGCTCTCCGTGCTAGGCGCCGGTGCGGGATCTTGAACGCCGGGAGCCAAGGATCCTTTCCCGGCCGAAACCGCAGCTCCACCCGCCCCCGGCCCGGATCGATATCCCAGCCAGGCGCCCACCGAAACCGCGCAGAGCCAGACGACGACCGAATACAATGACACCCTCATTCTTGGGAACTCCGTAATCTTTCTGTTCCAACTATGCACAGCCACGGACGGCGTGCCCAACTTACCAATGAACCGACCGCGTTTCGCTTCTTCGACGACCAAGAACCTGGCGAACGCCGAAGGCCCACGCTCTCTCGAGTTGCTCAATCCGCGCCCATGTTGTAGTGTCGTGGTTTCGTTCTCTCATGTACCGTCTCCTCACACTCACCTTCATCGTCCTGTGCCTGAGTTCTGTCGGGTCACAGGGACAAACTTCGGCGACTGAACGCGATCGCGTCTTTGCCGGGTACGCCACCCTCAAGACCATCGCCGGTCTGAGCGAGGAGGAGGACGCCAACTACTGGGTGCCCGAATTTGAAGGGGCCGTGGCCACCGAGATCGAACTCTCGAATCCGCACATGACCATGGCGGACGCGGCCGGCAACTACTACATCGCGGACAAGGAATCTCACAGTATCCTCAAGGTCGACACCAACGGCATCGTCCACACCCACGCCGGCACCCACATCGCGGGATACAATGGCGATGAGGGAGCCGCCCTCGAGATACAGCTCAACAACCCGAACGGCCTTCACGTTCATCCTGACGGAACCGTCTACATTCTCGACTTCTTCAATCGACGCATCCGCAAGGTCGATCTCGAAGGCCGTCTCACGACACTTCTTCACGACGAGGCGGGCTTTGGGCCCGGTCGCGGACTTTGGGTCAGCCGTGACGAGCAGCGCATTTTCTACAATGGGAGCAACTCGGTCAAACGCTGGACGCCCGCCGCCGGCATCGAAACCGTGGTTCCGAGCATCAGCGATCCCGGCAATCTGACGGT
The DNA here is from genome assembly GCA_028281705.1 of Verrucomicrobiales bacterium. Classification (GTDB taxonomy): domain Bacteria; phylum Verrucomicrobiota; class Verrucomicrobiia; order Verrucomicrobiales; family DEV007; genus JAACDM01. The sequence continues at coordinate 7,923 of JANQJH010000554.1, read as the reverse complement.
GGATCCCCAGGGCGCCCTCGTGGTCACTTCGCGAGGGGCCCATCAGGTTTATCGCGTGGGCGAGGACGGCTCTCTCACAGTCATCGCCGGCGATGGCAGCGACAGCGAATCCGCGATCGATGCCGTGCCTGCCACCAGCGTCGGCCTGGAATCGGTGCGCGGGGTGGCCTTTCTCCCGAGCGGCGCCTTCTTCGTGGCCACGCAGAAGGGCGGCGACATCTGGTACGTGGACACCCAGGGGAACATCCATCGTTTCATTGGCGGCACCCGCAGCGGCAATGTGATCTCAGGTGACGGCCAACGTTTCAGCGAACCCGGTGACAAGATCAGCGAGCCAAGGGCGGTCAGCGTGGCGCCTAACGGTGATGTCATCATCACGACCAATGACAGAGGCATCGTCCGGGTGGTCGAACGCTTTCAGGAGCCCAGATTCATTTGGAGCGATGACCGCCTTGGGCTTGCGGTGACGGCAGGCCGGGAGCACACGGTGGAAACCAGCCTGGACCTCCAGTCCTGGCAGACCTGGCAGGTTCTCGAGGCATCGACGACGACCTACGATCTGCCTGCTCTACCTGACGGAGAACGACTCTTTTTGCGGGTCCGTTGGTAAAGAATGGGACCGGCGGGGACGCCGGTTTCACGTTGAAGGTGACAACGTGAGACGCTCGTCTCACTGTCCCTTTCAACTACTACCTCTTGGTGATCCTCAAGCGCATGGCACGCAGGCGCGAAGCCGGTCCGATCGGTGTGCGATCTCGCACCACGAGAGCGGTTTCGCTATCCTCCAGGACGACGATGGCTTGCTCACCGGACGACCAAGTCCCGGTTTCGAGGCTGGGTGAAACCTCGGCGAGATACTCCACGTCGGGCGCCTTCCGCCTGCGCTGGATGCGCAGGGTCAGGAATTGTTCGCCATTCACGTCGGTCGTCGTCACGCGAACGGCTCCCCGCCCATCCGGTACCGCGGGATCGAGGCCCAGGCCGTACTCGATCAAGTGCACGAAAGCGTCTTTGTCAGGATTGCCTGTGAAGTCACTGACGCCGACACCGTTTTCGTTGGCCCAGGAGGCAAAGTCGCTCGCCAACGGTGCCTCGTTATCCTCCAGGGTCATGGTGGCGGTGCTCGGCTCGGCAATGGTGTAGTGGGTCGCCTCGGTGATGGTCAAGGTGACGTCTTCCGTGGCTTCTGGCAGGGCATCGTCCACAGGGCGAATGACGACCTCTGCGTTGGCCTGCCCCGGGGCGATGTCGATCGTGAGCGGCGTGGCTTCGTAATCGATGCCATTCTCAGCCGAACCCGTGAGGACCAGGGAAACGTTGAGCGCCGCCGTCGTATCGCCCGTGCGCGAGAGCGTGAATCTTCCCGGCGTTTCTCCGGCCTCACTCGCCGCCGCGCCGGTCGCCGCCACACTGACGGAGGGGAGTCCCTGGTAAACGCCCCGCCGGTAGATGACGCTGCGCACTGTCGGCGTGCCCACCACCGCCGTGTTGAGCCAGATCTGGGCATTGCCCTGAGCCTCGATCCCGTTGGTCGCCATGGCCAAATGATCGGCGCGAGGCACCCAGCCAAAAACGGGGTCGAAGGAATATTCGGTGTAGACGATCTCGGTGTCATCGCCGTTATAGCCCGGCCGGGCGATGAAGGGTGTGACCGCGCCCCCGGCGATGGCGCCAATCTGATTGATCTGGCCACTAACCAAATCGGTGGCGTAGACGTAGTTGACGCCGAGGGCGTCCTCCGCTTCGAAGACCAGGAAATGGTTATGCGCCTGCCCCAAGGATGGGTTCCCGATGTTGACGCCGGAGATGGGCGGGATGACGACATAGGTGTCCCCCGTCTGTTGATCGATGGCATAGATGCTCCACAAGTCCTCCGTATAGCCCGAGCCCAACTGAATCCGATTGAGAGCATCGCAGTAGATGAAACGGGCGTCCGGAGTGAAATCCAGGACGTGGGCGAAAAGGATAGGACTGCCAGTATTTTCCCCGCGCTGGTCAAAGATGGGAGCCGCCAGATCGTACTCCACCGCCTCGTTTGTCGCGATATCGACCACGGAAACGCGATTGCTCGGATTGAAGAACTCATCGAGGAAAACAAACCCCAAGGTCGATCCGTCGGCCGACACGCTCACCGAGTAAACCTGGCCGGCAAAACCCAGGGGACCGCCCTCGCCGCTTAGGGTATCGATCAGGACGACATCAAAACTCGAATCGACAAATACGGCGAAGGAGCCATCCCCGCTCACGCTCGGAGTCGAGCCGACGTTGACCGTGACGTTGCCCAACTGCACGCCCACCTGGCCATCACCCTGCGCCAGTTCCAAGCGGCCGAGAAATTGCTGATTGAAATCGGGCGTGAAGGTAAACAGCGTGTTGTCTTGTGAGTTCACCGTAGGGATGGGGGCCGGCATCGTGGGAGCTTGCTGATCATAGATCTCCACCGCATCGAAGGCCTCGGCCACTTTGAGAACTTGGGGTGAGCCCTCGCCAAAGAGTTCCTTGGCCGAAGCCACACACCCCAATCGGCAATCGATGAAACCCGACTGCGGATTGAGCTTCGTCGTCACCGTCCTGTAGAAGATCTGCAGGCTCTCGTCCAATCCAATGGCGCCCGGCAATCCTTCGGCTAACAAATAGAAGGCGTGATTGATGATCGAACTGTTCAGGTGGACTCCACCACTATCATTCCTCACCAGGTTGGCCACGTTGGGGTCGGGATGGGTCACGGTGAGGAACTCGCTCATCTTTTTCGGATAGGGCGTGGCCACTCCGGGAATCATGGGAATGGAGGCCGGATCTTTCATCGAGCGCAAGCCGCGACTGAGACCGGATCCGAGAATCCAATCCAGATTGCCGCCGGCATAATGTGCTTCGCATCCCTCTCCCAGAATATCCGCGAAGGCTTCGTTGAGGGCGCCACTTTGGTTCTGATAGACGAGATTGGAGGTTCGGGAAATGACGCCGTGACTCATCTCATGGGCGTTGAAGTCCAGGGAGTCGGCCCAGGTGTCGAGATTGCCCAAGGCGATGAAGCTCCCGTTCCAAAAGGCATTGTCCATCTGCACATTGACCACGCCGAGGATGGATCCCCCAGCACCATCGATCGAGTTCCTCTCGAAACGCTGGCGAAAGTAATTGTAGACCCGGCCAAGATTCACCGAGGCACTGACCGCCTCGGCACTGAAGCCCGAGGTGGCAGAATTCGAGCGGACATCGACGTAACTCACATTGGCCCCCTGCGGCATCTGGTTATTTGCATCGACGATCTTGATCACGCCCCTGGAGTTCTGCAGGAAGGGAGGATTGGAGGTGGCGTCGTACATGGGTTGAGTCGTATCCACCATGTAGAAAAAGCCATCCGTGTGTTCCCAGAGCGGGAGGTTTTGCGGCGTGCCGGAAACGTCATTCCCGCTTCCCTGGACGGCCGCGGTGCAGACATGGTTGTAGTGGCTCAGAACGGCGCCGTCGGCCGCATCGACGACCACCGTCCAGTGTTCGCTCATGTTGCGATGCAGGTTGACGCGATAGGCCAGCTGTGGCTCGGCGTCCTGGGGCGCATAGATGAGCAGCTGTGAATCCTCGATCGGTCTCCCTGGCAAAACGCCGACGGCCTGTCGCGCTGCGGCCCAGGCATTCTCCTCGGCAATGCGGGGCTGGCGGTCGATCTCCGTGGGGGACGAAATATAGCTGCCCATAAGCAGCGAGGCGTGACCGCCCGGCTTGATCTGAACCATGAGGTTCGCCGGCCACACCGGGAGTCCGCCATGGGTTTGGCGAAAATGAAGCTGGGTGTAGCCCAAGGAGTCTCCCTCTTCGCGCTCGAGTACCAGTTCCTCGCTCGGATTCTCCAGGCCGAGCAGGACGCGGTTCCGCTTGAGAAAGTTCCAGGCGGTGGCGGCCTCCGGGGACTGATTTGGGCCAATCACATCCGCCGGCGGTTCTAACATCATCCCCTCGATGTAGTTGATCGTGCCGTGGCGATTGAACGCCCGGTAGTGCAACTGCTTGCCGCTGCGCCACCGCAGCTCGGCCAGATTGGCCAGCTGCTTCTCATTCAGGAGGGCGGGACGGGGCAACAACGCCGGGTCCACGGCCCTTGGCTTGGGGAGGGGCCGCCGCTTCAACACCGGGTCGGGCGCTTGCCGCTTGGCGCGGAGATCGGTCATGGCCTCCCGGAGGCGGGCCTGAACGAGACGAGTCAATGGCCCTGCTCCACGGTCGACCTGTTTTTGGTAGGGGCTTCGAGGACTCTTCGACGGCAGGAGTTGATCGGGCAACGGCAGGGCCTGCTTCGGAAGCCGCACCGAGCTGTCCGCCTGGGCGGCCGTGGTTTTCTGCGGGACGTTCTCTGACGGCGGACTCACCCACAGGAGAACCAGAAGCAAGACTCCAGCGCATCCTAGCGGAAAGAAAAAGTTCAACTTCCTTCTCATCGGCCTAGCACAGTGTGGGGTGACTCATCTTATCCATACGGACTGAATGAGCCCGCAGTGTAGAGGCAAGAGCGATGCTCTGGCAAGCACGCACGCCAGGCCTGGCAAGGCTGGAAAAGGATTCGTCCTTCGATTACTCTCCAGCGATGGCCTCTCCGAAGAGGAATGCGAGATCCTGGCGCCGCAGATTTCGCGTGAAGCTCTCCTCGCCGAGGATGCCGGTGACCATGGCCGCCTTCTGTTTTTGCAGGATGCGGATCTTCTCTTCCACACTGTCCCGCATCAAGAGGCGATAAGCGATGACCTTGTTCGTCTGTCCGATGCGGTGCGTCCGATCAATGGCCTGATTCTCCACCGCCGGATTCCACCAGGGATCGTAGAGCACCACGTAAGACGAAGCCGTGAGATTGAGACCGCTACCACCAGCTTTGAGCGAGAGTAGGAAACAAGTGGGATCCTTGCTGCGCTGAAAGCCCTCGACCACTTCTTGACGGTTCTTCGTCTGGCCCGTGAGGAGGCAGTGAGGCCGGTTTTCGTCCTCCAGTTTTTGCCGGATGATCTCCAGCATGCTGGTGAACTGACTGAAGACCAAAACCTTGTGACCCTCTTCCTGCAACTGGTCCAAGAGGTAGAAGAGCGCAATCAACTTGGCACTGGGAGCCTCGAGGTAATCGGAGTCTAACAAGCCCGGGTGGCAACAGATCTGCCGGAGGCGCATCAGGCCCTGTAGGATGACAAAGCTGTTCTTCCGCAATTGATCGTCGGTTTCGCTGCCCGCCAGGATGGCCTGGATCCGGTTCAGCTCATCCTCGTAAAGTTCGGCCTGCTCCTCCTCCATCTTGCAAAGGACATCCTCTTCCATCCGCGGCGGCAGATCCATCGCCACCTGATCCTTCGTGCGGCGCAGCATGAAGGGACGGAGACGCGAGGCCAGCCGTGACTGGGCCTGCGCATCCTTGCGGCGATCGAAATGTTCCCGAAAATACTTTCGATCACCGAGGACGCCCGGCATGGCGAAGGCCATCAAACTCCAGATGTCGAGGAGCCGGTTCTCCAAAGGCGTGCCCGTGAGGACGAGCCGATTGCTCGCCTCGAGAAGCCGTGAGGCCTTGGCCGCTTTCGAATCGGGATTCTTGATCTGCTGGCCCTCATCGAGAACCGCGGCGAGCCAACGGATCTTCTTCAAATGCTCGATGCAAACGCGCAATTGGGCGTAGTTCAGCACGAGAATATCGAGGTCGTTTTCCAGACGCTCCATGTCCAGCTCCTCCTTGCTGCGGAGCACCTGGATGTTCATCGAAGGCGCAAATTTCTTCACCTCGCCAGCCCACACATCGAGGACGGATTTGGGGCAGACCACCAGGCTTGGGGGAATGTGATCGTCGTCGTGCCGCGAACGCAACCAGAGCAACCAGGTGAGACCTTGGAGCGTCTTACCCAATCCCATATCATCCGCCAAGATCCCGCCAAAGCGGTTGGTCGAGAGGTAGGCGAGAAACTGGAAGCCATCGACCTGATAAGGTCGCAGAGAGACATTGTTCAGCTCCGCCGGGAGCTTGGGCTGGACCTGAAGCTTGAGGGAGGACGAACGCTCCGTGATGCGCTCCCAGGTGGCCGCATCGAAAACTTCCTTGGACGCGGGATCCGCCAACTGTAAGACGTGCATGCGGTGCGTCTCGCCGGAGAGATCGAAGGGATCGAGCCCCAGGCGATCGATGGCCTTGCGCTGCTCTTCATCGAGATTGAAGTCGAGACGGAGCCACTTCCCGTTTTTCATCCGCACGAACTCACCACGGGCCTCTACCAGAGTGCGAATCTCCTTGTCGGTCAGTTCGAGCCCCTCCGCGTTCACCCGAATACGCAGATCGAACCAGTCCATGTCACGCTCCTGGATCTCGAACTGCAGCGAAGCCTCGACCGGGCGATCCATGATGGAGCCGAGAGATTCGTCGAGATTGAGCGTGATCTCCTTCGGCAGAGCTTTGGCCCAGGCTTGGAAGCGCTCGGGAAAGTTTCTAGTTAGGCGAACGCGAAACGCCTCTTCACCCGCGTCCCAGGATGAAATAATGGGCTCGATGAGAAAGGGGAAGCGATGCAAGATCAAGCGATTGAAGCGCAGCAACTTGTCGCCGCCGGCGTGGGGTTGATGCACGATCTTCCAGTCGTCCTTGCGCAACTCCTCCCGTCGCAAACCCTCGGGGTCCTCGGCCACGACCCGCATGTGGACCACTTCACTATCAGACTCCGCACGGCCGGCAATGCTCACCGAAATCGTGACTTCGAGGGCGCGATCTTCCACCTGTCCCACGAGAGACTCGGGCAAGGGCGCTCCGATCTTGGCGAGAAACTCCACGCCGGAAGGCGTCGCCACCGCGTCCTTCGGCACATGGTAATCGGGCTGGATTTCCGCCTCGTCCCAGCCATCGGGACCACGGAAGACAGCCTCGTCCGAGAGGTAGAGCATCTCCGCGCCGGGCAGGACCCGTAGGGCATAGGGAATGGGTTCTCCCTCGGCACTCATGAGGCGCAAGGCAAAGCAATGCTCCTCCATGGGATCATCCTCACAAACCCACTTCATCGGTTTCTCGAAGTAGAGAAACGGGTTCTCGTCCAAGGTGATCAGACTCTCGCGAAGCGCGGACTGATGAAACAAATGATTGAGCAATTCGGCGCCCCGGCGCTGATCGAGACGGATTTCCGGTGAACCGGTGGTCTCCCAATGCTGCAGGTAATGCGCCCAGAGGACGTTGGCCACCGGGGGAAAACGCAGAGCTCCCTGCGAGTACTTCGTCACCAGGGCATTGACGTCCTCCTTGTTGGTCAAGGACTCGAAACGCGACGCTGGCGCCTTCTCCTCCGTTTCATCCGTCTCACCCTCCTTGGCAGCCTCCTTTCGAGTCTCGCCCAGGACATCTTCAACCAGGCGGACCTGGAGTTTGGCCTCGGTGGTGGTGATCAAAAAGCGGAGATCAACCGTCTCCGCAGTCAACGGCGGGGCTTGGCGCACCACATCGGAAATCCGGTCGCGCCAACTCTGGATCTCCTTCTCCCACTCCCACGTCCGCATCCGTTCGTGGGTGGCGTTGAGATCCGTCACGCTCTCCATGAACTTGGGATAGCGCTGGTTCTTCTTCTCGAAGATGTAGGCGATGTAGTTCCAAAACTCGAGGATATTGGCAGGCTTCACCGGCCAGAGATCAAGGGGCTCAAAGGACTCCACTTCCCACTTGGGGCTGAGCCTAACAAGATCGTGATCGTAGATCTCGCCCTCCATCTCGTAGCGGCGATACCGTTTCTCGAGCTTGGCCAAGTACTGCTCCTCGCGCTCGTCCAGGGCTTTATCGAGAGCGTCTTCGACCAGCTCCTGGATTGATTTCTCCCCCACTTCATTGGGAGATTCCGGGAGATCGGTGCCACGTTCCAAGCGCTCGAGCACGGTGGCGTAGACGGCGGGACTGAAAGCATTTCCCGAGGAGCACTCGCCGACCCA
>JANQJH010000520.1 GCA_028281705.1 Verrucomicrobiales bacterium | reverse complement strand
GGCCTCCTGCCGATGTTCGGCGACGACCTGGACACCGGGTCGGGATCCCTGTTTCTCATCGATGGGCCTACCATTTTGCTCACGCTTGGTTTGGCCATCGGCGTCGCTCTCGTGGGAAGTTGGCTTCCCGCATTGATGGCCTCGCGGCAAGACGCCGCCACCGTTTTGCAGCAGGACTGATTGCCCGATTGATCTCATCTTCCTCGTAGCCGCCTCTCATGATTCAGTTAGACCACGTCACGCATCGTTATCGCTCACCGGAGGGTCGGGACGTGACGGCGCTGGAGGACGTCAGTCTCAAGATTGAAGCCGGCCAGTTTGTCGCCCTGCGCGGTCCCAGTGGCTGTGGCAAGTCGACCTTGCTTCTGGTCGCGGGCGCTTTGCTGCGGCCCACAAGCGGAGAGGTGACGGTGGACGGCCGCCAACCTTATGCCTTGAGCCCCGACGAACGCGCCGCTTTCCGGGCCGGGGAGATCGGGTTCGTCTTTCAGCAATTTCATCTCGTTCCCTACCTCAGCGTACTGGACAACGTGCTCTCGCCCAGCTTGGCCTCCGGTCGCAAGAACCGTCAGCGAGCCCGGGATCTCGTGGCCGAGTTTGGCCTCGAGCATCGCCTGGATCACACCCCTTCGGCCTTGAGCACGGGTGAACGCCAGCGCACGGCGATGGCCCGCGCCCTCTACAACGCTCCCAAGGTGCTTTTGGCCGACGAGCCGACGGGTAACCTGGATCCCGAGAATGCGGACATCGTCCTCAAGAGATTGGCAGCCTTTGCCGAGAATGGCGGCGCCGTCCTCATGGTCTCGCACGATGATCACGCCACCGGCATGGCCCACGAGGTCGTGGCCATGAAAGAAGGCAAAATTTCCCACCCCTAACCTCCAACACAGGCATTCGCCAATGCTCCGATACCCTCTCCTCTCCCTTCCATTTTACCTCCTGGCCACGGCAACGGGCCTGGCCGTCGACTGGCCCATGTGGCGAGCCGATGCCGGGCACACCGCCGTCACGGAAGAGAGACTGGCCGAAAAACTGCACCTCCAATGGATCCTGACATTTGACGAGCGGAAACGCGTCTGGGATGACCCGCTGAATCATGACTTGATGCAGTACGACAAAATTCTGGAGCCCATCGTCCTCGGTGATCTGATGTACGTGAGTTTCAGTGAGAAAGACAAGTTAGGCGCTTTCGACATCGAGACCGGTGAACAGGTCTGGTCCTTTTTTGCCGATGGCCCGGTGTGGTTCTCTCCCGTGGGTTGGAAGGACAAGGTCTACATTTGTAGTGACGACGGCTACCTCTATTGTCTCAAGGCGGATGACGGAACTCTCTTGTGGAAGTTCCGCGGGGCTCCCAGTGACCGCAAGGCCTTGGGTAATCTGCGCGTCATCTCCGCCTGGCCGGCTCGCGGAGGCCCGGTCATCCGCGATGGCACGATCTACTTTGCCGCCAGTATCTGGCCCTTCATGGGGACCTTCATCTACGCCTTGGACGCACGGACCGGCGCGGTGGAATGGGTCAATGACGGGACCGGGTCTGACTACATCAAGCAACCGCACGCCGCGCCGTCGTTTGCCGGGGTGGCCCCTCAGGGAACGCTGGTGGCGCTCGAGGATCAGTTGTTAGTCCCCGGCGGCCGCTCGGTGCCGGCGGGCTTTGATCGCAAGACCGGCGAACTTATCCACTTCAATCTCGACGCCGGAGGCAAGGCAAATGGGGGATCCTTTGTCGCCGGGCGGGGAAGCCATTTCTACGTCCATACGAGAGTGCGAGGCACGCGGGCCTATGCGGTGAAGGATGGCAAGAAGACCGGTTTTGTCTCCAACGAGCCCGTGCTCACCGGAGACCTGCTCTACGCCGCGGCCGCTCAGCCCGATCTCAAGACCAAGCTGGAAAAAGCGGAGAAGGCGATGAAGGACGCCAATGCTTCCTGGGCCAAGGAGTCGAAGAAGCTGGCCACGGCCATTGCGGCCAAGGAGAAGCCGTTGACGGAACCGACCAAGGCCTTGGACAAGGCGAAGGCGGCCAAGGTGGCGGCGCAGAAGGCGCTCGACGAACTCAAGATTCAGTTAGAGCCGGAAGACCCCTTCTTGAAGGAGGCGGAGAAGAAGCTCGAAGAGGCTGACAAAGCGGTGAAAGACGCGCAGAAGAAGTTCGATGAGGCCAAGAAGAAGAAGGAAGACCCCATTGACAAAAAACTCTACGAGGAAGCCGAGAAAAAGGAACGGGAACTGTGTGAGAAAGCCTTGGCCTATCATGATCTCAAGCAAAAATGGGATGTCACCGGCCGTGATGGCCCGGCCTTGCAGGCCTACAATGCCAAGGCCGAGCTGAAGTGGGAATTTGAGGCCGATGGCTCGGGTGATCTCATCATGGCAGGGGATCGGCTCTATGCCGCGGGGAAGGAAGAGATCGTCGCGGTGGACGCTCCGGGCGATGCCGAGCGATCCGCAATCTCCTGGCGTCACGATGTCGATGGCGAGGTCCTGCGCCTCTTGGCGGCCAATGGCAAGCTCTTCGCCGTGACCCTGGACGGTCGGATATTCTGTTATGGCGCGAAGAAGAACGATGATCCCCGGATGCCTCCCGAGCGGGTCTACGCCAACCGGGAGTGGCCCTTTTCCCGGCCGGCGGACAACAAGTTGGCCCGCCAAGTGCTCGCCCTAGCCGATGTCGAGGAGGGCTTTGCCATGTGTTTTGGGGTCGACGACGGCCGGATGCTGGAGGCCTTTGCCGAGGAATCGAAGCTCCACCTCGTGGCCACCGATGCCGAGGAAGCCACGGTCGAGGGATTGCGAGAGAAATTTGATTACATGGGGCTCTACGGGGAACGCATCGTTCTTCAGAAAGGCGAGCCGCAGAGTTTCCAGGCCCCGCCTTACATCTTCAATCTGATCATTCTGGGAGAGTCGATGGCGGAGCGCTTGCACGATCCCTCCACTCTGAAACTGATTTATGAGTCAGTGAGACCCTATGGCGGCGCCATCTGGTTCCGGCAGAACACGGCCCTGGTGGAGAAGTTTGCCGGACTCGCCCTGCCCGGCGCGGAGCTGGTTCCGGGTCCCCAAGGGAGCACGTTTGTCTTTCGTCAGGGACCGTTGCCGGAGGCGGCGGACTGGACCCATGAGTACGGCGACATGGCCAACACGGTGAAATCGGATGACAGACTGGTCAAGTTGCCCCTGGGCATCCTTTGGTTCGGCGGCAGCCCCAACACCGATGTCCTTCCCCGCCACGGGCATGGTCCGTCCGAACAGGTCATTGGAGGCCGCACCATCATCGAGGGCATGAATCGCATGAGCGCGCGCGACGTCTACACCGGACGCATTCTCTGGAAGCGCGATTTCGAAAACCTGGGCACCTATGGCGTCTACTACGATCACACTTACACGGATGACCCGTTGAATCCGGCCTACAATCAGGTGCATATCCCCGGGGCCAACGCGCGCGGCACGAATTACATCGCCACGGAAGACAGCGTCTACGTGGCCATCGGTAGCGCATGTCACGTCTTGGATGCAGCGACCGGCCAGGACGTCCAGATCATTGAGATGCCTCGCGACCCGGAGGCGTCGACTCCGCCCGCCTGGGCTTTTATTGGTGTCGAAGGGGATCTCTTGTTTGCCGGCAACGACTTCGCTCGCTACACCGATCGCTACGGGCTCCGCAAGAAAGAAGAGGACAAGAAGAAGTCGGCATCAGCGCCCAAAGATCGGAGGAAGAGCCGGAAGCGAAAGCAGAAGAAGGAGGCGGAGGCTCCGCCCCGCATCGAGGATCTCTCCGCGAGCCAAGGTCTCATTGCCTTCGATCGCCATACGGGTGACGTCTTGTGGAAGGTCGATGCCGAGTTCAGCTTCATCCACAATGGGATCATTGCGGGTGGCGGGAAGATCTATCTCTTGGATAAGTTTCCCAAGAGTGCGGAAGACAAGCTGAAGCGCCGCGGCCAGGCCAGGCCAGAGGATTATCGCATTCTTGCCATCGACGCCGCTACGGGCGAGGAGGTCTGGGAGCAGCGTGGAGGGGTTTTCGGATCTTGGCTCTCCTATTCTGCCAAGCATGACATTCTCCTCCAGGCGGGCGCCAAGGCGCGCGATCGTTCTCCCGACGAAGTGGGCGAAGGCTTGACCACTTACAATGGCACGACCGGAAAGGTGATTTGGAAGAAGGAAAAGTTGGCCTATGTCGGCCCGTGTATTCTTCACAACGACATCATCCTGACGATGCCGCATTATTATCAGGATTCCGCCGGTGCCTATCGCCTGGTTGACGGTGAACCCTACTTGGTGACCAATCCGCTAACCGGGAAAGAAGAGCCGTGGCGGATTACCCGGGCATACGGCTGTAACACGCCGATTGCCGGTGAACATCTTCTGACTTTTCGCTCGGGAGCGGCCGGTTACTACGACCTCGATAACATGAGCGGTACGGGGAATTTTGGAGGATTCAAGTCGGGTTGCACCACGAATTTGATTCCTGCCAACGGCGTCCTCAACGCACCGGACTACACCCGAACCTGCAGCTGTGGCTATCAGAATCAGACGTCCCTGGCATTGGTGCACATGCCCGACGTCGAACTCTGGACCTACAACCGTTTTGGCGCCGATGCCGTGGGTCACGAGGATGTGCGGCGCGTGGGAATCAACTTTGGCGCTCCCGGCGATCGGCGGTCCCAGGATGGCACGCTCTGGTTGGAGTCTCCCAGCGTGGGAGGCGCATCTCCCCTGGTCAAGGTGGAGGTGGAGCAAGTGGAGGACCAGGAGATCGATTACTTTAGACGTCATTCTTCCCAGGTGACGACGGAGAACGCGGTCAACTGGGTCGCCGCCTCGGGGATTCGCCGGGCGGAGAAGATCACCATCACGCCGACGATGCGGTTTCAGGCGGGAAAGACGAAGGACAGGCTGGAGATTCGGATTGCGAGCTCCGAAGATGATGCCGAGGAGGCTCCTGACGGATCCGTCAAATTGACCAGTGGAGATCTCGAACTGGTCCACGACTCGGACAATCAGCTCGTGGGCATGCGTTTTCAGGATCTCCAGTTGTTTCCCGGAGAGAAAATCAAACACGCCTACATTCAGTTCAGCGTCGATGAGCCTAACCAGGATGTGAAAGGCGAGGACGGGAAAGCCATCGAGACCAAGCTTTTCTTTCATATCGAGGACACAGCGGACGCGCTGCCTTTCTCGGATGAAACGGGTCATCTCTCATCGCGTCCCTTGGTCAAAGAAAAATCGGTCGAGTGGAAGCCCAAGCAGTGGAAGAAGGCGGACGATCGTGGTGGTGACCAGAAGTCGGGCAACCTCGGCTCACTCCTGCAAGCTGTCGTCGATCGCGAAGACTGGCAGTTCGGCGGTGACGTGGCCTTCTTCGTCAAGGGGAGCGGGAAGCGGGTCGCGCATGCTTTTGACAAGGACTCCAAGAAAGCGCCCGCGCTCGTCGTTCACCTCGAAGGCCCCACCCCGCGGGTGCGTGTGGCGGCCAAGGAAGACGATGCCGAAGAGCGCGCCGATGGCAGCATTTCCCTGAATAGCGGCGATCTCGAATTGACCACCGACGCCAAAGAACCGGGTCCTCAAGTCGTCGGAATCCGGTTCCGCAATCTGCAGATTCCTCGCGGCCAGCGTCTCGACTCCGTCTACCTCCAGTTGACGACAGACGAACCGTCCGAGGCCCTAACGGAACTATCCATTCGCATCGAAGACGCGGTCGATCCGCCAGAGTACAAGAACGAGAAAGAGAACATCTCATCCCGGAAAACCTTGGGGACGGCCATTCCATGGGTGGTCGATCCGTGGCCTGAGGAGGAGGCCTCCGGGCGGGTCCATCGCTCGCCCAATCTCGCGGAGCTCCTCCAACCCATTGTGCTGCGCGAAGATTGGAAGCCGGGGAATGCGGTGGCTTTCGTCATCACGGGAGCAGGCGATCGCTGTGCCGTCTCCTTTGATGGTAAGAAGGAGAGAGCTCCCAAACTACTGGTCGACTTTGATCGAGCGGAGGACGCCATCGCTGCCGATGAAGCGCCGCGATTCACGGTGCGCATGCATTTCTTCGACCCCGATGGATTACCCAGCGGGCGTCGCGTGTGCGATCTCTTCCTTCAAGGACAGCCGGTGCTTAAGGGCTTCGATATCGCTGCTCACCGGTCTGAGACCGAGCAAGTCGTCGTGCGCGAGTTCAAGGGCATTCCGATCCCGCATCATCTCGAGCTGGAACTCAAGAGTGTGGGCGATGCCGGGGAGCCTCCCGTTCTCTCCGGCGTCGAACTCATCGAGGAATCGAGGACCGGAGAATTGGCTCCCGCCGAATCGCTTCAGACCAGTGTCACGGGCGGCTCGTAGATTGATTGATAGTTAGCACATCAACCCTGCGGCTCTCATCCCGGAAATAACGAAGGGACT
>JANQJH010000515.1 GCA_028281705.1 Verrucomicrobiales bacterium | reverse complement strand
GTCACCGCACGCACGCTCTCTCCTGAGGCGCCCACCGACTCTATCAAACGATCGGCCCTCGGAATGCTCACCCGCCCCTCGCGGAGCATCTCTAGAGGCACCGGCAAATAACCGGCCGGCGTATCGTGATAATGCGAGGGCGTGTAGAGCATCGCTCGATTGAATACCACGCCCTGAGGGTTCCGATAGATGACTTGACGGTGTAACGCTTTCTTCAACAATCGTACGGTTTGAAACTTCAAGCCTGTCCAAGTCTGCTCTTCCCAGTCGCCCCGGATTGGCACTTCAACGATATCTCCAGCTTGCAACTGATGATCCCACGCGCGCGCCTCGGCAAAGGTGGTCTCATCATCGCAGGCATCAATCGCTTTCTGCAAATTGACTTGGATTACCGATTCCGAGCCATCTTCAGCGATTCGACGGATACGCAATCCCGACCAGTCAGGAAATGGAAGCACCGCGGCCAGACTCGGAGGAATCGAATACGTCAACGGCAACAAGGCCTTGGAATTCCACAAGGGAGGCTTCTGCGACGGAAACTGGCCCGCCAGATAATCAATCGTTGCCTTGCCCAGGGGGGCGTATTGCCAGGCCATGAGCTGGAGCAATGTCGGGGGCTTGTCCCTCCCATCGCGCAACTTGTAGACCCGGCCGAAGAGCTGTCCCGGCGACAGAAGAACGATCCCTTGGAAACGATCTTCCGACAAGACACCGTCCGCACGTGTCACGTGGATGGCGTCTCCATTCTCCAGGACGAAACTCGCTTGATGGGCGCCCACCGTCGCAGTGAAGGTGCCGCCGTCTGTGGAACGTTCCACCCGCACTTCGGCTCCTTGCCCCGCACCAAACAATTGCACCAATTGCTCCAGCGGAAGATGCGGCGCCTCCTTCCGCAGTGGATCGTAGGTCTTGCGGCTGCCCCGCAAGGCCAGTCTGCGCTCCTGCCCATCCATGTGGACGGTCACCGAAATCGACCGATTGGATTCGAGCACGCGTCGAGTCCCCTGATCAATTTTCCACTCGCCCGACACTCTCGAAGTGCCTGCCGTCAACGGTTCGGCCGACGTGAATTCGATCACATCTCCCCATTCCAAGTGAGGCAGCTTTTCTCCGTGGCCAATCTTCACATCGATCATCTCCCTGGGAGATTTTCGAAATATGGTAAGTGAACGCCAATCCATCTTGGGAGCGCTAATCGTTTGCGGAGCCCCTTTCCAGTCCAAGAGGAGACCGGCCAAGCCTGGCGCCTCGCGATCGCCGGTCGCCAGGGTCGTGGAATAGAGAATCTCCGGCAAGCAGAGGGTGATCGCATTTCCCTTGTTCCACTCAGGGTACTTCGTCGCACGCATGACCCTCACACGCATTTCGGAAGGCACATTATAGAGAAGAGGAGTTCCCTCAATCTTTGCCTCCGGATCAGCACCCTTGGCCAGGAGAAACAAGGCCGATTCCCAATGGCGCCCACCTAAGGCGTACCTCAGCGGTGTCACGTCGTCACCATTCCGCACATCCACCTCCGTTCCCTTTCCCTCAAAAACTTTCAAGAGCTCAAGACGTCCGCGGAAGGCTGCCCAATGAATCGGTAAGAAACCGCCGGTATCGGCCAAATCGTGACGGGCCCCGGCGTTCATCAGTTCCTTCACCATGGCCCACTCACCCTCGTGAATTGCGAGGCCCAAGGCTGTCTTCTGATGAACGGCATCCACATTGGCACCTTCCGCGATCAACCGTGTGACCATCGTTGACCTCGAACGCTCAATCGCCATGAGGAGTGGCGCCGGCTGACCTTTGGGAGCGAGATCAGGATCCGCTCCACCGTCGAGAAGCATCTCAACAAAGACAGGGAGGTCGCGATAGACCGCCAACCCTAGCAACGTCACTGAAAACCGTTTTTGGTTCAACCCCGAGCCCAGCCAGTGCATCTTCATTTGCTGAGATGCATTGGGATCGGCTCCTTTTTCTAACAAGAGTTCCGCCACATGCCGATGCCCGCTAACGATGGCTTCTCCCAACGGCGAAGCGCGATCGATGTCCGCATCATGCGCCAACAAAACCTCGCACATCGCCCGATGCCCGCGCGCCGCCGCCGCCACGAGAGGCGTGCCCCATTTGTCAGTCTCTTGATTCACGTCGGCTCCCAGGCCGATGAGAAACTCGGCCACCTTGAGTTGCCCATCCCGGGCCGCAGCATGCAAGGGAGCCCATCCCTTCGAATCGATCGCCGACAAGAGATCGGGACTGTTGGTCAGGCGCAAACGAAGCCTCTCGATCTCCTGCCGCTCCTCATCGAGCAGGGCTGCCTGCAGACTCGCCGGAGGCACTTCGGCACCCAGGGCCAGCAGGTTCTCCTCGCTCAAGCGCGCCAGGGGGTCGTGCCCGGGAAACTCGGCCAGGAATCGCTGGTAGAGCTTCACCGCTTCCGCTTTTCTCTCCTGTTTCCGGCGCACCTCGGCCAGGCGGTAGAGCGCCGTGGCGGCATACTCGCGCTGCGTCTCGTAAGTTCGGAGCAGATTCTCATAACCTTCGGCCGCCATCGCCAGATCACGGGTGGCTTCCTCTTCAAAGAGTGCCTCCCGTAGGAGTGATTTCAGATCGGGAGCAGGATCCTGGGCCGAAGCCAGGGCTCCGGTCGCCAGAAGGATCAACAACATGGTTCGAAATGCCTTTGTCTTCATCGTATCAACTTTAGCGATCCCCACGGGCACCTCGTGTCATGGTTCTGTCATGGATGCCTGCGCTCGACGTTTTATTCAGCCTGTGCTAAAGCCGCGGTCTTGAAAAGACTGCTCCTCCCCTTCGCCGTCCTCAGCCTCATCGCTGTCGTCGGCACCTTGCTGACCAGGCCGTCATCGACCCTCTATGAGCACCGGGTCGAGCGCCGCTATGGTGAAATCATCCACGAGGCCCACTCGGATTACTCCCACATGCGGGTGCGCCAACGGGATGGGCTGCGGAACCTCATGTTCGTCGACGCCCAGGGAGCGGAACAACGTCAATCCGCTATCCACCTGCAACGACCGCACGAAATGGAGCTGGCCTACACCCGGTCGTTCTTCCTCTCCCTCCTATTTCGCCACCCCCAGGACCGCGTTCTCATCGTCGGCCTCGGCGGCGGCGGCATGGTCCGTTTTCTCAACCACCACTTTCCCGAGACCCATGTCGATGCCGTGGAAATCGATCCCGAAGTCGTCCGCGTGGCGGAGAGGTACTTCGGAACCTCCACCGGTCCACAGACCGCGATTCACACCCAGGACGCCTTCGTCTACCTCGAAGAGAGGCACGGCCCCTACGATGTGATCTACATGGATGCCTTTCTCAAGCCACCGGCGGATTCGAACTTGGAGACCCTCACCGATCGCCTGAAGACAGCCAATTTTCTCAAGGGTCTCGACAAACAGCTCAAACGTCGAGGGATCGTGGCCTTCAACTTGATCGAGGGCCCGGCCACGGAGAACGACCTCGCCGCCATCCGGCTGGCCTTTCCCACGGTCCACCTCTTTGGCGTCCCCAAGACGCGTAATCTCATTGCCATCGCCCAAATGACGGAGAATCCCCTGGGGAAAGAGGCGCTCCATGATCGCGCTGCCGAACTCGATGAGACTCTCGATGTCGGTCTGTCCTTCAGCGCCATGGCACAGCATCTACGTGAGTAAGTAAGCGCAACGCCCGGCGACCCATCACCCAACAAGAATGGGCCAGGATTACTCCTGGCCCATGGAAATTGAATGCGAGAATGTTAGCCGCTTCTCGCGTCACCTATTTCACCGACATGATGCCGGACATGATGGCGAAGTGCCCGGGAAAGGTGCAGAGGTAATCGTAATTGCCCGGTTCGGGCGCGGTGAAAAAAATGCTCTCCTCTTCGCCGGGGCCTAACAACTTGGTATGCGCCAGGATATCCTTCTTATTCGCCGCGGGGAGATAGTCGGCCGCGGGACCGGCCGTGATGGCGGCGGTGGCAAAGGTAACCTTGTTCACGCCCTTCTTGAGAATGACGACATTGTGCCCCATGGCGGCCTTGGGAAGTTTGCCCACGTTCTTGAAGGTCAGCTTCACCTTCTTCCCCGACTCCACGGTGAAAGCTTTCTTGTCGAACTGCATCAAATCATTCCCCGTGATCTTCACCTCCACATCAAAGGCTTCCTCCGCCTTCTTCTCTTTTGCTGGGTCTGCTTTCGCTGGGGCTGCTTTCGCGGAAGCAGTTTTCGCCTTTTCCTGGTCCGCGGATGACGTGTTCAGCATCAGAGCCAAGGCCCCGAGCAGGAGGGTGAATCGTTTGGTGGTTCGTTTCATAAGATGCCTGTAGAGGTGTTCTGAAGAGCTGTCGTTGTCAACTTCTACGCAATTCATGTCGCGGAACTCGTCAACGCCGGCTGATTTTCACGCCTTTCGACCCACCGATCGTGCTCTTTAATCAACTCAATGAGCCGATCGACGGCTTCTTGTTGAGGAATGTTGAATTTCACCGCTTCTTTACCAACGTAAAGATTAATCTTGCCCGGTGCGCCCCCGACGTAGCCGAAATCCGCGTCCGCCATCTCTCCCGGACCATTGACGATGCAGCCCATGATGGCGATGCGAACCCCCTTGAGATGCCCCGTGGCCTCCCGAATCTTCGCCGTCGTTTCCTGGAGGTTGAAAAGGGTGCGCCCGCAGGAGGGACAGGCCACGTAGTCCGTCTTGAAGATCCGCGCCCCGACCGCCTGGAGAACGTTGTAGGACAATCGCATCGATTGCCCGGGCGCCTCTTCTCCCTGAATCAAGATCGCATCACCGATCCCGTCGGCCAGGAGGGAACCGATGGTGGCGCTGGCAACCAAGAGATCGTCGAGGAAATCGCTCTCACCCTCCGGGACTGCCGTCAGCGTGTCCTTCAGCAGTATGGGATGCCTCGCATCGATGCGGGCAGCCAGGAGCCGGAAGGCCGGCAGAACAGCCAGCCCGAGATCGTCCTTCACCGTGACCAAGACGGCCTCGTCACGGGCATTGACCTCGGCGACAGCAGCCCCGTCGCGGGGGTCAATGGCCACGATGCTCGCCGAATCAGCCACCACTTCCGGTTTGAATTCGCCTAACTGATCGAGCTTGTGGGCCAACTGATCCCATTTGCGCTGCGAGGTAAAGACCCGCATGGTCTCCGTCCCTCCGAGCGCACAGCCGTTCTCCCGCAAGACTTCGGAATGCCGGCGCTCATAGTCGAAGACATTGTGTTTCGGTGCCGGGTCTTCACTCACGACTTCGGCCGGCCGGGACAACTCCCGGCACACCCGGGCCAAGGCCTGAGCCACGGGGATCTCATGCACGGCGTCCTCTGTCAGGGAGACCCGAATGGTATCGCCGACGCCATCGAGGAGGAGGGATCCAATCCCGATCGCGCTCTTGATCCGGCCGTCCTCGCCGTCGCCCGCCTCGGTCACGCCCAGATGAATGGGATAGTGCCAATCGTCTCCTAACTGATCCAGCCGGGCCGCCAGCAAGCGGTAGGCCTCGATCATGACCTTGGGGTTGCTCGCCTTCATGGAGAAGAGGAACTGATGGTAGCCCTCGTCACGCGCGATGCGGGCGAACTCCAGGGCGCTCTCGACCATTCCCAGAGGCGTGTCCCCATAGCGATTCATGATCCGATCACTGAGAGAACCGTGGTTTGTTCCGATCCGCATGGCGACTCCCCGTTTCTGGCAGAGCCGGACCAGGGGGGCGAAGCGGTCTCGTATCCGCTCAAGTTCCTCCGCATACTGGGCGTCGCTGTACTCCCGCACGGTGAACTTCTTGCTATCGGCGTAATTGCCCGGATTGACCCGCACTTTCTCCACCCACTTGGCCGCCTCCAGGGCCGCATCGGGCTTGAAATGGATATCGGCCACCAAGGGCACGTCACATCCCCGGTCTAACAAGCCATTCCTGATATGCTCCAGATTCTCCGCGTACTTGCGCGTCTGAGCCGTGACCCGGACGATCTCGCAACCGGCCTCGACGAGCCCCAGAGCCTCCCGGACACAGGATTCCGTGTCGCGGGTGTCCGAGGTCAGCATGGATTGCACGCGAATCGGGTTCTCGCCGCCGATGGCAACATGCCCGACCATGACCTCACGCGTGGGACGGCGGGCGTAACGGTAGTGGCTGGCGCAGTAGCGTAGGGATGCGGTGTCGGCCATGGGCCATTCATGGCACGCAACCCCCTCAAACGCCAGCGATACTCGTCACGACCCTTCTCAGCCCCGGTCCCCACGGGCGATCTGCTTGCGTTTCCCCAATTCTGCGATGTGTTCCCCCATGAAGATCCACCTCATCGGCGCCGGCGAAGTCGGGCGCCACATGGCCTTCCGACTCAGCGGGGATGGGCATGACATTGTCCTCATCGAGAAGAACGAAGCCTTGGCCAATGATCTCGAGGGCCAACTGGATGCCAAGGTCATGGTGGGCGATGGCTGTTCCCCTAACTTCCTCGCGGAATCGGGAATCGGCGAATGCGAACTCTTTCTCGCTCTCACGAGCTGCAACAACGCCAATCTCGTGAGCAGTTCCATGGCAAAACAACTGGGCGCGCACAAGACGATCTGCCGCGTTCATCCCAGCCTGCAGCGCGAGGAGTGGATCTTCGACTTCAAGCGCGAGTTCCATGCCGATCACCTCTTCAGCTCCGAACGTCTTTCCGCCATCGAGCTGGCCAAATTCATCTGCAATCCCGCTAGTGTCGTCGTGGAAGAGATCGCCCGCGGCAAGATCGAGCTGCAACAAGTGGTGGTCGATCCCCAGAGCAAGGCGGTGGACAAAACCCTCCGCGATCTCAAGCCCCCGGACCGGGTGCGCATCGCCACCGTCACCCGGCATGGACAAAGCTTCGTTCCCAGCGCGGACTCGGCCATTCACGCGGGGGACCGCCTCACACTATTTGGAGATCCCCGAAAACTGCGCGATCTGGCCGCTCAGCTGCAACCGAATCGCGGGGAACCGAGCCGGCAAAACGTCGTCATTTTCGGCGGGGGCGAGTACGGCTACTCCTTAGCCCAAATGCTAGAAGGATGGGACTGCCGTACCCGAATCCTGGAAAAGGATCGCGATCGCGCCCAGATCCTGGCCGAGAGCCTGCAGAAGACCCGGGTCATCAATGTGGACGCCACCTCGCTCCTGGAACTCCAGGAAGAACAAGTGGGCGGCGCCGACTTCTTTGTCGCGGCGAGCACGAACGACGAGGACAATGTCATGACCTGCCTCCAGGCCCACAACCTCGGCGCCAAACATTGTCTCACATTGATCCACCGGGCCGACTACGCCGATGCCATCAGCGCCAATGGGGAACACCTCGGCATCATGGCCGCCGTCAGTCCCCGCGAAGCCGTACGCCTGGATCTGATGCGTTTTGTCACGGCGGATCGCTATCACCTTTTCAAACAACTGGACGAGGGACAGATCATCGAAATGAACGTCCCCGACCACTCTGGCGTCGCCGGACAAAAGGTGAGCCAGATCGCCTGGCCGGCAGGCACGGTGATCGTCGCCTTGGTGCAGGACAAGAAGGCCATCGTCCCCGGCGCGGAAGACGTGGTCGAAGCCGGGCACAATCTCTATGCCATGGTCGCGCCGGAGTCACGCAAGCAACTGATCAAGCTCGTGACCAAGAAAGCATGAGACAACGTGGGAAAACGTGAATCCGGCGTCCCGCCAATCCCTTTTCATTCTTTCACCGTCCTGCCAGACAGGCGAGACGCCTACCTCACGTTGACTACCGCCGATCTCAACCTTCGCGCTTCACTCCTCCGGGGAGAGGAAGGCATTCACTTTCTCTAACAGCCTTTTGAAATCCACCGGCTTGGTGTCGTAATCGTCACATCCGGCATCTCTCGCCTTTTGCTCATCCTCCTTCATGGCGTGCGCCGTCAGGGCGATCACCGGGGTCGATGCAGTTTCCGGATCCGCTTTCAAGGTCCGGGTCGCCTCCCAGCCATCGATCTTGGGCAAACTCATGTCCATGAGAATGAGGTCGGGCTTTTCGGCTCTCGCCATGCGGATTCCCTCCTCCCCATCCAGTGCGATGATCACCTCAAACTTCCTCCGTTGCAGGCGTCGAGACAACATATCTCGGTTCAGCTCGTTATCTTCGACTAGGAGAATCTTACTCATGGGCGGCTAGGGACGTGTAGGAACACCTTCGATACAAGGTTGGTTGTCAGGAAACTTCCCCGGCCGCTTGGTCGCCGCGGGTATTCCACTGCGCCAGAAGACGGCTGAGATCGGCCAGCACTGCCGAGTGATCTTGGGATCCTTTGAGAACCACTTTCTTCACACAGCCATTGAGACGCCCTTTTTCATCCGATGTCAGGTCTTTCGAAGTCAAGACGATCACGGGGATCGTTCGACTCTCGGCCCTCGCCCGGAGTTCCGCGAGAAACTCGAACCCGTTCATCTCGGGCATGATCAAATCCAGGAGAATCAAGGTGGGGGAGTTCTTTTCCAGGAGGGAGATGGCATCAATGCCATTCTCCGCCTCCAACACCTCCCATCCCTTCTTCTCGATGGAGCGGCGCAGGAGTCCACGCGTCGCCGAATCGTCTTCCACGATCAGCACCTGTTGTGGTCCGGGACTTCCCTGACATCGGCGGAGAGCGCTCGTCAGAAGATCGCGGTCGATCGGCTTGGGAATATACTCCGAGGCACCCAAGGCGAATCCCAAGTTCCGATTGTCGACAATGGTGAGCATGATCACCGGGATGGCGGCGAGTTCTTTGTCTGACTTGAGCGCGGAGAGAACGGCCCACCCATCCATCCCTCCTGGCATCATGACGTCCAGAGTGATGGTGTCCGGTTTGATTTCCCGGGCCAAACGCATGCCCTCATCACCGCTACTGGCCACATGGACTTCGTAGCCTTCCTTGCTCAGGAAGCGTCGCATCAGATCGTGCACCGTGGGATCATCGTCGATGACGAGGATCCGACTGGCCGTGCTGACTGCCGGACTGACCTCGGGGGCCCCCTCGGCGACCGGTTCCGTCCCAGCGAGATCCTCGGCGCTCAGGGGCAGTTGCATGCGAAAGGTTGACCCCTTCCCCGCTTCGCTCTCGACCTCGATGGCGCCCCCGAGGAGGTCGCAGAATTTCTTCGTGATGGCGAGCCCCAAGCCGGTACCGCCATAGTTTCGGGTGGTGGAGGCATCGGCCTGGCTAAAGGGCTCAAAGATGACCTCGACCTGTTCTTCCGTCATCCCGATGCCGGAGTCGGTGATCTCGAACTGGATCCACCTGCCATCCGGTTTCTCCGAGGTCGTCACCCTCATCCCGATCTCGCCCTGCTGGGTAAATTTGCTCGCGTTGGAAAGCAGGTTGAACAGATTCTGCCGAAGCTTGGTCACATCGGAGCGCATCGTTTCGTCCAGCTCGGGATAATCGACGACCAGGGTGTTTCCATTCTTTTCCACCAGGGGATGCACCGTGGCCGCCACTTCATCGACCATGGCCTTGACGGAAAACTCTTCGAGGTAGAGATCCATGCGTCCTGACTCCACCTTGGAGAGATCGAGGATGTCATTGATGAGCCCCAGGAGATGTTTTCCCGCTCCGTGGATCTTCTGCAGATCGGGAATGAAGAGATCACTCTCCTCGATGTCTTCCGCTTCTTCCTGGAGCATTTCACTGTAGCCGATGATGGCGTTGAGCGGCGTCCTCAGCTCGTGGCTCATCTTGGCCAGGAACGAACTCTTGGCCTCGTTGGCCTCTTCAGCATCCTTCATGCTGGCCGCCAATTCGGCGGTTCGTTGCTCCACCTCACGGGCCAGGTTCCGATTGTACTCTTCCAACTTCTCGTGAGAAGCCGTCAGCTCCTGCCGAGCCGCCCCCAGGGCGTTGACCGAATCCCCGAGCCTAACCAATTCTTTGGCCGCCATCCCCGAGAGCTGCACATGACTCCGATGGTTCCCCGTGCGCTGCTCGCTCAATCCCTGATAAATGTGTTCCACCGGCCGCAGAATGAAGACGTAGACCAGGGCCAGTGCCGTAGCCCCTAACAAGATCAAAGACCCGAGGGAGATCAGGCGCATGTTGCCCACCTTTTGATCCACCCGCCGCAAGGCATCTTCCGCGTCCAACTGGATCTTGATCTCGCCGTAGACTTCCCCCTCAAACACCACCGGCTCCGAATACAGACGCAAATCGGCTGGTTGATCACCCTCGCGTTCCCACTGGTGGATCGGTTTCCCGGAGGCGTTGGAAATCTCCAGCGTGACCATGCTGGCATACTTCAAGGCCACGGCTTCGACAATCGTCTTCAGAACAGGCACGTCACTACTGATGATGGCGTCGACCGACACCGCGGAGAGCATGGAGATAATGCGGCCCGTCTGCTCTTCGAGCGTGCTCTCCAGGTGGCGCTGCTCGTCCTTCCGCACCACGTGCCCGGTAATCAGGGAGACAATGAGCATGGCCAACCCCAGCATGACGACGGAATGGACCCATAACGACATGCGATTCACCACCGTCGCCCTGTTCACAGGCACAGATGGATCCTCTTGTGGGATCTCGGAAGACGGCTCCATCCTCAACTGAACTAACTACTGAACGAAAGCGCCATTGCGATCCATCGATTTGCGGATCGGCGAGTAGTCGTCATCGCTCCCCTCGAGAAACCCGTCCACTCGCAGAGTGGCGAGCGCCTCCTCATCCTTGAGTTCAATCAGGGCCTGGCGGAGAATTTTCACAATCTCTGAATCCAATCCCGCACGTGCCACCCAGGGCTTGGTCACATTGGGAAAACGCGCGATCTCCCGGATCTTGGTGCCACCGGCGACCAGTTTCTTGAAGGTGCCTTCCTTCAACACGCCGCCGTCGTGTTCGCCCAACCCCACGGATGCCCCCAC
The DNA here is from genome assembly GCA_028281705.1 of Verrucomicrobiales bacterium. Lineage (GTDB taxonomy): Bacteria > Verrucomicrobiota > Verrucomicrobiia > Verrucomicrobiales > DEV007 > JAACDM01. Next base: position 6,193 of record JANQJH010000515.1, on the reverse strand, counting down.
CTTGTCATGCCGCCCCAAGTATTCGTACTTCCCCAGATCGGCGGCTTTCACGCCGTGATCCATGAGGTACTCCTGTGAGAGGTAACGGCCGATGGTGGAAAGCTCACTGCCAAAGGCAAAGGTCTTGCCTTTCAATTCAGTGACCGACTGGATAGGGCTGTCCTCATGCACACAGATCACGCCATAGAACACCTTCTCCCCTCCATTGCTCTCGACGGCCACGATCGAGAGATCGGGATTCGCCGTCTTCGCCGTGATGTAAGAGGCGGGCCCTAACTGCGAGAGATCCACCGCGCCCTCCACCAGGTTTTCGATCCCCTTCTCGTAGGTATTCGCCACCTCCATCCGAATCTCCACCGGCCGGTCCAGCTTTTCTCCAGCCGCGCTCTCCAACTGATCGAGAACAGGCCGGAACTGCTTGATCATGTCCGTGGGCTTGTCAGAGGTGTAGACTCCGAATGAGAGTTCCAGAGCCTCCTTCTTTGGAGGTTCGGGCGGGGTCGGCTGAGAGGTGGTCTCCTCTTTCGATCCACAGCCGGCGTGAGCGAGGACCACGGCAAGGCAGCAGAGGCTGGTAATAGAACGGTTCATGGAAGTGCCGCCATGATATCAGAAAGTTTGAACACTTGAATCCGAAAATTGCCCTGATCCGCAATCGCCAAGCGGTCCTGCTCCGGCATGACCGCGATGCCGTCCGCCGAGAGGAATTCACCCGCTCCGCTTCCCAACTGCCCGAACGATCCCAGAAAGGCAAAATTCGTCTCCGGATCCGTGAGCCCGCTCCTCGAATCCAGATTGTGCACCAGCACGCGCCCATTGTCCTCGTCCGAGATGAAGAGGAGCGAATTCACCAGATCCACGGCAAAGCCTTCCACATCATCCACCACCCGGCCCGGCTCCGGCACACTTCCCGACTGGATTTCGGCGATGTGATTCCCCGTCCAGGCCCCGGTGTTATAATGAAAAACCTCAATCCGGGAGGCGTCTTCCGAACTGGCGAACAACCAGTTCCGCCCCTCGTCGATCCCCAAGGTTTCCGTCTTCTGGAGCACCGGCGTGACCGCGTCCTCCCGCAGCTCTTGCAAATTCCCCAGATGGTTCCCCTCGGAATCAAAGCGGTAAACTTGATCCGTCCCCTGATCGGCAACAAAGACGCAACCACTGGAATCCATGGTCAATCCCGTCGGATCGACAAACAAGTCACTCCTGATCTCGCGCAAGGGCTCAAAGGTCGCCCCATCGTAGACGTTGATCTTCGCGCCCCCGCGATCGACCACGTAGACGTGGTTGTTTCCATCCACGGCGATGGCCTCCGGCCCTTTCTTCCCGGAGACCGGGTCGACAAACTGGCCCAATCCGTCACCGGCCTCGCCCACAATGCGAAGAAAGTTCCCCTCCGCATCGAACACCTGGAGACGGAGGTTATTGACGTCGCCGGCCCAGAGATTGCCGTTGCGGTCGAAGGAAAGTTCGTTCGGCTCATCGAACTGAGTCCCGCGAGCACTTCCCTGTTCACCACCAGCGACCCACATCGGCTGCACCACGGTATTCATCCCCTCGGTGCTGTTCTCGCCTCCCAAAGTCGCTACAGCACAAGGCATGAACGACCCCGTCCCGTTGGGAACGCGGCAGTAGGACGTCGTGGCCGCTCCCGAGGCCCACACCACTTCATCCACCGTCATGCTCGGCGAACGCAAACTCACTTGGTCGGCACCGCCGAGGCCAAAGTCGTGGTCGGTCCCCTTGGTCAAAACGAGATAGGCGCCGGGCTCCAGGACCGTTCCGTCGGGGAAGACATAGGGGGTGTTCGTACTGTTCTCGTCAGCCACTTTCCACCCCGTGAGATCCACACTCGAGGCCCCCACGTTGTAGAGCTCGATTTCGTCGTCGCCGGAGGATCGCACCTCGTTGATCACGATATCCGTCTCGCTCCCGGTCCCCTCGATCCGTGCTCGCACGCCGGAATCCAGCACTGTCGCCTCATCGATCTGCACATCAAACAAGACGGTGTCCTCCAACACGGCCCCATCGAGATTGGCTCCCCGGAGATCCACCGATGTGAGGTTGGCTCCCGAGAGATCGGCGTTGCGCAAGACGGCGCCCGAGAGATCCGCCGCGGTGAAATCGAGCCCGCGGAGGTCGCTCCCTTCCAGGTCCGCCGTGGAAAGGTCCACCCCGACGAGATTCGTCTCGTGCGCCAGGCGGAAGAAGACCGGGGCGCGGCCCAACTCAAATTCGAGCGCGTAGTGCTGAACTTCGGCGACGAGCGGGTTTTCCTCGGTCTGGAGAACCATTTCCCACTCGATGAGATCGGAACTTTTCTGGAGTTTGTATGAGGGGTAGATCGCTGTTCGCCCCTCCGGGGTGATGGATTCCGCCGGCCACGAGACCTCGAGCGACGACTCGCCCAGCAGCGTGGTCTGGAGTTCCTGACCCGAGGCCAAGAGTTTCGTCGCCAACCATGCGGAAAGGAAAACCGGGGAGATGGGAAATCGAAATCTCATGGGGAGGAATCCTACTACCGTATGCCGAAGCAACGAAGATGGCACAATCAAGCGCTCGACAATACGATTTTTTCCCAAAAACCAAACGCCCGATTCGCGAAAAACGACGTTTCGCAGAGCCGAGAATCACTTCACGGGCAGCGGGACGCTCCTCTAGAGGTAGTAGACCTTTCCCGATTCGACCTTGGTCAGCTGCTCGGAGGTCCGCACCAATCTTTCGGCCAGGAGCTTGGTCAGGTAGCGGTAGATCACACTCTGAAAATGATCGAAATGCTCGTTGGCCAGCGCATTCATCACCTGGACATCGATTTTGAAGACGGTGGAGCTGGCGGTGGCAACCACGGAGGCCTGCGGCGGCTTGCCCAAGACAAAGCCCATTTCGCCAATGAGTTCACCGGGATTGCTCAGTGCCGCCACCTGCTGGCCGTTCTTTCTCACGCTAAACCGGCCGGTGAGGAGAATGTAGAGATCCGGAAGCGGACCGCCCTCCTCCAAAAAAGTCTCGCCCGACTCGACATGGACCACACTGGCGTGCTCGAGAACCTCCTCCAGCGTTTCTTCCTTCAGTTGGGAAAAGAGAGGGATTCGCGACATCGAAGCCGGGATCTGCCCGCGTTGGTGATTGTATCTGAGTTCTCGCATCGTTTGGGGGTGTTAGCCGTCACCATGGCACGTTTACGCCCATGTCCAACCAAGAATCCTCGGCCCCGGCGGCGGCGCCGGCCGTGTCACAAGTCGTATTCAACCAGTGCGCGATACTCTCGCTTGGCCCCGCTGAAGGATTCAAACAAGCGCCGATGCTGCCGCAGCGAACAATCGTCATCGCGTTCACCGTACTGCTTCACCCAATCGATGAGCGTCTCTAACATCGCCTCCTGCGCACCGGGATCCGGATACTTATCGGGTTCCCAGGGACGGGCCCGGCAGTTACCGAGACAGGCGTCGACACCGGGATTGAGGAAACGCAATTCCGTGCACCAGGGCAGGGCAAAACCGATCATTTCGCCGTAGCAACCGTCCATGACCCAGGATTCATGCGCGTCCATGAAGGCCCGCATCTCCCGGCCGCACGACGTCAGCGGACGCCGGACCGGCAGTTCGCCCTCCATGGTCCAAGCGATGTCGTCGAGCGAGAGCCAGCCCAGACCATCGCGTTCCACCAAGTGGCGCGCCATCGTCGTCTTGCCAGAGCCCGAATTCCCGTAGATCAGAATCCGGCGACCCGGCGGAGAAGCCTCGGATGAGGATGTCATGTACCCAATATCGGCATCATCCCGCCAGCGAACGAGATCCTTCTCCCCCATTCACGCACGCCGTTTCCACAAAACATCTCCCGCCGTTTTTCAGTTGTCCCCCGGCAAATCCTCCGCCAACCTTCTCGCAAGTCGGGCTGTAGCACAGCTTGGTAGTGCGCTGCGTTCGGGACGCAGAGGTCGTGGGTTCGAATCCCGCCAGCCCGACCATTTCCCTTTTCCATTGGTCACGGGAACTTGGTCCGAGGTTTTACTGGAAACGAGGCCACTTTGCGCTAAGGCACGGTCCCCGCCAAGAGCGGACTCTCACCATGAGCGCTGAAGACGACGACCAACGCCTCCTCAAAATCGGATTACCCAAAGGCAGCCTGGAGAAACCCACCTTCGATCTCCTGAGCAAGGCCGGCTACGACGTCTATGGATCGTCCCGGTCCTACCGCCCGTCGATCGACGATCCCGAATTGCGGGTTCGACTCCTCCGGGCGCAAGAAATTGGCCGCTACGTCCATCAAGGCTTCCTCGACTGCGGGATCACGGGACGAGATTGGGTCGCCGAGAATGAAGCCGACGTCGAGGTCTTGACGGACCTGCCCTACAGCCGGGCCACCGCCAATCCCACGCGCTGGGTCCTCGTGGTGCCGGAGGACTCACCCGTCCAGTCGGTCCAAGATCTCGAGGGGAAACTCATTTCTACGGAGGCCCTCAACCTGACGCGGAACTTTCTCAAGGAGAACGGCGTCGAAGCCCAGGTGGAGTTCAGTTGGGGCGCCACCGAGGTCAAGGTCCCCGATCTCGTCGATGCCATCGTCGACATCACGGAGACCGGTTCCTCTCTCCGGGCGAACAAACTCCGGATCGTGGCCACGTTGATGGAGTCCTTCCCCCAGTTCGTCGCCAACCGCGAAGCGGCGGCCGACCCCTGGAAACGGGCCAAGATGGAGCGCATCGTGCTCCTGCTCAAAGGCGCCCTGGAGGCCCGCGGCAAGGTGGGATTGAAAATGAATGTCCCCGAAAAGCAGTTGCAAAGCGTTCTCCAAACCCTACCCTCCCTCCGCTTGCCCACCGTGGCGCACCTTAGCCAAGAAGGCTGGCTCGCAATCGAGACTGTCTTGGAGGAAAAGGTGGTTCGCGAGATCATTCCCGATTTGAAAGCGCACGGCGCCGAGGGGATCATCGAGTACCCACTGAACAAGGTGGTCCACTAGGGAAGGCCAGTTTTTCACGCACGACCAAAGAAACGCACCAGACATCATGGGTTCTCTAAAGAAACGACGCAAATCCAAGATCAATAACCACAAGCGCCGCAAGCGCATGAAGGCCAATCGCCACAAGAAGCGCCTTCGTTACAAGTCCTAGAGGGCACCAAGCCAAGCAGGACCGCAGCGTTCTTTTCTTACGGCTTCACTTTCGATAGCCCGGCGACTCCCATGTCCCGGGCTATCTCCCTGTACGGGTACGGCTTTGCCCATGGCGCCAGGACAAGTCGCGGTTACAGTGCCGTTATGAAACTCCGTGCTCTCGCTCTGCTCAGGCGTCTCGCCGGCACCACCCTCGTCGTCGCCGCTGGGATCCCCTCCCTTGACGCGCAGCTGGAACCCACACCCGGCGACGCCCAACTGCAGGCAAAGCCACTCGTCTCCGAAACCGAAGCCGCCGCCCCGGATCTCCGAATCGCAGCTCGCTCCGAGGAAAACGACTTGGGCGCCTTTCTCGAATCTCAGGGGAGAATCCTCTTCTTGGGCGACTCCATCACGCACGCCGGACACTACATCACCCTGCTGGAAACCCATTTCCAACAGCACCGCAACCGTCTCCTGGGCCTCGAGTGGATCAACCTTGGATTGCCCAGTGAGACCTGCAGCGGGCTTTCCGAACCGGCACACCCCTTTCCCCGGCCAAATGTGCACGAGCGCCTCGACCGCGCCCTGGAAAAGGTAGCCCCCGATGTCGTCGTGGCCTGCTACGGGATGAACGACGGCATCTATCATCCCTTCGATGAGGCTCGATTCGAGGCCTATAAACAGGGAATCGCCACCCTGGTGGAGAAAGCCAAGGCGACGGGCGCCTTCGTCATTCTTCTGACGCCGCCTCCCTTTGATCCGTTGCCCATGAAGCGCCAGGGGAAACTCGTGCCGGCCGACGGCGAGGACTTCGCCTGGCATTCCATTTACGAAGGCTACGCCGGCGTCATCGCACGCTACGCCGATTGGATCCTCTCCCAGAAAGACCAAGTCCACATGGTCATCGACGTGCATACGCCCATCGCGGACGCCCTGGCCGAACGCCGCCAATCCGATCCAGAATACACGATGTCGGGCGACGGCGTGCACATGAACCTGGAAGGGCATCGTTTGATGGCAGAGGCCATCCTCCACGCCTGGCAACAGAAACCGGCCCCACTGGACGAGGCCCTGCACGCGCAACTGAGCGAGCGGC
>JANQJH010000512.1 GCA_028281705.1 Verrucomicrobiales bacterium | reverse complement strand
CGCAAGTTGGACCGGGGTCGGTTCTTTGCCGGCGGTCAGCGCTTCGTGCGCGGCCCTGGCGTCACCAATCAGCTTGTTCACGCTGGGACCGATGATCTGCCGGCGTTTCTTCAGCATATCGGCAAAGGTCATCTTCGCCGATGCCCGTTCCGCCCGCTCGAGAAGTTGTTTGCTAGTCGCCATGAATGCCTATGCTAGGGATGACCAAAAATCCTATTCGCTTCGTCAATCGCTCTTCTCGCAAGTGCGAAGAAGTCCTCGACATCCGAGTCTCTCATGTGCGGAAAATCGACATAGTCACTCGCCGGCGTTGTGCGAATATCCTTGCCGATGATCTTGGCGCTGACGTGGGCTCGACGGGCACCATCACTACTCGTCCAAAACGATCCGTAGGTGCCAACGTAATCGTAGCGATAGATGGCAAGCTGGTCGCACATACCAACCGCCTCGTCTTTAAAGAATCTTTCGGCCTCATCCCTCTCCTGCTCGAGGTCAGGCAAAGGGACTTTGCCGCGGTGAGCTGTCTTCAGATCCTCGATGGTCAGGATGTCGATCCTCTTCCATTTCTTGCCACGTTCTTCAAAGGCCTTCTTCATGAAGCCGGGAAGCTGCCCGTTGGTCTCTCCCAGGAAGATGACTTCATCATTCTCACAGAGTAGTCGAATCGGCGGGACTTTGCTGCAGCCGGCCCCACGGATGGTCTCGACCTCTCCCGCTCTTTTCACCGTCTGGATCGCATCCTCGGTGCCGTTCATTCTTGTGGCAGACACACGGCCTATCTCAGAGAAGGCACGGCTGACGGCCTTGGCGACGCTTTGGAAGGTCACGACATAACTGCCGTCGCCGGCAGGATCTTCCACGAGTTTGATCTCCCCCTCTCCATTGAGACTGGGGATCAGCGCGTCGATAAACTTGGAGTCGGTGGACGCATAATCCCCCGACTCGGTTGATAGGAGCTGGAACCACTTTGCCGAACCGGAGTCGGAAACGGTGTGCGCCAGACCGAGGCCAACCGGGACGATGGTCGAGTTCGAGCTCCGGCACATGTCGACAAACCACATATGCACTCCAGGGCCCAAACCGTCGGCTAACAACTTGGTCAACTCGCCCAGAGGGACGCATTTGTCTCCAGAGTCCATATCGACAAAATCCGAGCAGAGCAACACGTCGCGGTCCTCATCGTAGTCCGGCTGCTCCTTGCTCAAGCCGTGCCCCGTAACGTAGAGGAAGAGGCGGTCGGTGCTGTCTCGCCCATGCGTCCTGAACTCTTTGACGGCATTCCTGATGTCATCGCGCGTCGCGCCATTCGACGTGTAACCTTCAGCTCCCCCACCGGTGGCGCAGAACACGATCTCACTGCGCGGGACCTTCATGTCATGCTCGAGCCAGGAGGCAAATCTCTCTGCATTGGAGATGGTCCCTGGAAGATTCGTCGAAGTCACCGTTGATTCCGGGTAATCCTCGACGGCGATAATCAGGGCACGCGTCTTCATTGATGTCATTGTCGTGAGCGATACAGCAAAGTTAACGTTAGGAACAAGAGGGACGTTGTGATCTCAAGAGTTGGCCGCTACGAGGACGCGGAAGAACGAACGCCACTGACCAAGTTCCCACGATTGGATGCCGGCCATCAGGCCGTCCGCTTGTAAACTGCCGGTGATCCCAGTCTCGATTGGTTCTCGACGATGATCTCCTGGTAATCTGTGGGTCCACCCTTGATCCGCAGCTCCCACTTGTTGGGATCGTCCAGTGTGGCTGTGGCCTCCTCGGGGACCTGCCCGTCCACGGTCCAGATGGCGTTGGCCGCGACATGCTCGGTTTGCACGGTGAGCGTGGCGGTTTTTTCCTCATTATTAGCCGGTTTCGCGCTCTCCTCCACACTCACGATCTTGGGCGAGGAATGCCACTCGGCGCGCTGAGAATCCGCGTTCATCACGGTGACCCGGCGCTCCTGGCTCTGCCACGAGTTAATGTCCTTCGCAATGTTCTCCGGGACAGTCACCTCGATACGCCTGGCAAATTCGTCGGGAGCACTGGGATCAAATTCCTTGGCAACCGCAGGCTCCTCCAAAACGTTCCCATCGAGGAGCACGCGGGCATGGGTTGATAAATGCCCCCCGGCAATGGATAACTTCACGCTCCCCTTCTCGGCTTTGATCCGTTCGATCACCGGGCCGGGCTTTCGAATCATTTTACCGGCAACGTAGCCACCCGAACTAATTCCCATGAGGTAGAGTAGCTCTGGGGGAATTTCGGGGAGCTTGAGTGCCGTCGAATTGGCGTAGACGATCCAGACAAACATGAATAGCGCGATAGCCGTCCAGAGGGCCTGCTGCACGCGTTCAAGCGCCAATACGCCGCCATGCATGAAGAGATCAGAGGGATGAGGCTCCAAGCTCCCGGCGCCCTTCGAGCCTTTCACCCCCTTGGTCGCCTGCGCGGTTAGCAAGGTTCCCAGGCTGATGAGGAAGGTGATGGCAAAGCCGCCCAGCGGAGGAAAACGGAACTCTCCGATCACGAGAGCCCGCGTGAAAAAGAGAAAGACGTAGGCCCAGGCAATGGCCAACGTCCAGAGGATGAACTGGGCTCGCGAGAGACTGTAGGTTTGATTGTCGCTCTCCATGAAAAGCACCTTGATTGGGCCTGTCTTGGAGGAGATTCCTTTCCTTCTTTGCGTTCGCCGGTGTGCTCCAATGACAAAGGCGACAATCACGACGACGACAGCGATAGGAATGAGTGATCGCAGGATCAAGGTGCCCGGCCGATAGACTTTGAGCCAGTGCGCCTGGGATTGCGCTTCGTCGTTATGGAACAGCTGGATCTCATACAGCTTCGGCTTGAAGAGGCCCGCCTTGAGGTCCTCCGGGATGTTGACCACGACTCCCTTTTCAGAAAGCGATTGAACTTCGACGAATTGCTCCGCATCCGCATCTTCCGTCCCCTCACCTTCATCGGACTCGCCTGACGCACCATCGGGAAGCGGGAGAAGCCGAGCCTTGAGATCTGGCTTCTCCATGCCATCCGGAAGCCCGCTCTCCTGCCATCGTAAGAGAACGGAGCGGCCCGCCACGACGCCCGGGAGTCTCTCGTCAGATGCCTCAACTGCCGAAACGACAACCTCGGGAATCTCGGCCGCCGGTTCTGCTTGAGCTTCGGCCTCGGAGCCAACCGCGAGAAAAAGGCCGCTCACGGTGAGGGCCATGGGAATCCATCCTTTCAAAATGACTCTTGTTCTTTGCATCTCTTATGACGTTGTTGTTTGAGTTATATCGCGTCCTGCCGGATCAACGAAGTGCGTGTCCCTCCGCCCCCAGTGATCCCCCCGGGTCCAGAATGAGATGGACACCACGCAGATTAGCATTCATCACATGGTTCTCCTGCCCGAGACTAATTCGAGTTCTGGTCGCCTGGCAACCATTTGCTCGTTCCATGACTGAGAATCTCGGACTAGGGCACCGTTCTCCAGCAGCAGTCGTGTAACGAAATCCGCTCCACCCTTCTTCGTCTCGTTGGGTGGAGCTGGAACGGCCTCAGCGAAATCCAAGGTCGCGCAAACAACGTCCCCGCGATTGCCCAACGAGGAAGCTTGGCAACACATTAACTAACCAGTTTTCTGTTAGACAGAAAAGCGCTGTCGCGCAATAGGTGTCAGCGTGTCGTCGATCTAACTCTTTAACGATTTCGAGAATTCATCAGGGACCAATTGCGAGATTGGAATGACCCTAACCGATTAGCAGGAGAATCCATTCTGACAAAATTCCAGATACGAGAGACATAGGGGAGGGCTGACCCAAGAAAGGGCGCTCAGTTCAATCCCGCCCGCCCTTCCAAGTTCCAACTAGCCATTTCGTGTATTTTGTGTCGTTCGTGGACAACCCACAGTCACCATGCGTTGTCCACCAAAGTCACCAAAGAGAGTGATGGTGAACGAAGTTCTCATTGTGACAGAACTCAAGATCTCAGGGAGAAGGCGGGACTTGGTGACGTAAGCCAGCCCGACCGATTCTGTTCATTCCGAGAATTCAGTAATTTTCCTCGTAGGGATAGGATCTGCTTCTACTATAAATATTCATACCAACATGTTGATTACTAAGCGGCTAGCCACAGTGTCCGAGCAATCCGAAGCCCTTGGACGCCGCTAGATCCACGACATGGACGTGTTGCCTGATGAAGGAAACAAACCCTCTCTCCAAATCCGCCATCAAATCGGCGCTGTGCCGCGCCGGATCCTCGCGAAGCAGACTTACACAAGCATCAAGATCCAGTGCATCGATATGAGACTTGATCGCGACCACCGTTGGGGGCGAGGCAGAAATCCAATAACATCCCTCGGAAGGCTCCAATAACTGAAACTCGTCAACATGACCGTCCTCAGAAATCAATCGTTGGATACCCTCTCGAAGATGTCTCGATGTGTCCGGTTCCGCCGCCTCAGCCAGATAGGCTAGAGCACTCGCGACCTCGAAATACTGCGTGGCACTATCCGAGTACCACTCTGGACTGGAACAGATCAACGCCCGATGCTCCTCTTCATTGTCAAGCTCACAAATGTATTCGATGAACTCCTCGGGCGTTTCGAACTTCGAAAGGAGCTTCCAGTTGATGGCGTCGAGTGAAACTTGCATGTACTCCGAAAATGACGATGTGTTGTTGGTTAGTCCAATGTCGTGGTCAGAACGGTGCGCCTCAACTCACCGATTGCCGACAGTGATTTGATTATCTCGAGCCAGATTTCCGTGAACCTTGACGCACGTTTCCTCTAGCCCCACGCTGCCTGTCGCGGAGATTTCGCAGGTATCGCTCCCGCTCTGCGGCTCCGTTCTCCAGCCTTAACTGCGTGGCGGGCCCAAGTTCTTTTCTTTTCGCCTCCCACTCTCTGGCACCAGTCTTGTCGCCGGTCTGGATGGCTTTGATCTCTGCCTGTTGGGCGATTGATTTGAGGTGAGCATCGCCCCATGCCTTGACGCGCTCATCATTTGACTGCAGGGCTTCCTTGCGCATCCGCTCCAACTGTCGCCATGCCTCGGAGTTGACGCCACCCCGCAGTCCCAGCACTTCCCCGGTGAGCCGAATCGAACTCTGTACCCTTTGAAAGTCTTCGCGGGCGTCGTCGTTGAGCATGTCTGCCTCAACCTTTTCCAAGGTGGTGGTGGCGCTGCGCTGATCCCGCTGCAACAGGTATCCCTTCGAGGCTTCCAGGTAACTTGCCGAGGCTTTCTCCCTCTCCCCATTCTTCTCGTGACCGATGGCCAGCATCCGGTGCACCTGGGGCTGCGGCTTCTCCGGTCGATCCTCCCGCCTGGCCTCGCTGGCTTCGATCTTGAGCAAGCGATTCAGATGATACGCCGCCCGTTCCGACTCTTCCGGGCCCTGGTCCGTGTGAATCACTGCCAGGGTTTTGTGGTACTGTCGCATCCCCTCGCGATCACCCGCGCGATACCGCTCGGTTTTCTCGTCCCACAGATCGCTCAGCAGATTGTCGAGCTTCTGCTTTCGCTCCCCCTCAAGATCCCGGTTGGCGTGCAAAACCTGTGCCATGCGGGACGCCGCCGCCAGCCGCGCCGATGACCTGCCCGATAAGGGTGTTTCTTCCTCACCATACTCCTCGACCCCGGGAGCGAGCGCCATCGACTTCTCATAAAATTCAACGGCCTCATCAATCTTACCCGCCACGGCTAGCCGATCCCCGCGCACACGAACGATCCCTGAGGCAATGTGGCGTCTCCTCAAGTCCTCGTTCCACCAACCTGAAGCCTCCCCGTTGAGCAGTCCTGAAATGCCTGTAAGCGCCTGGGAGTCCCATGCCTTGGGACTCGGAAGCACTCGGAGATCCTCATCCGTTAGGCGGCCCTCACGAACGTGCTGATCCACCCACTGCAGCAGAGCCTCTTCAGCGAACTCTCGATGCTCTCTCCACGCCGCGTGCACCAGGGCTTCCATCCCTTCGCTGGCCAATCGATGCCGCCCTTCGATCTGCAGCTCGATGCACGTCTCGAAGAATGCATTCATCTCTTCGATCGACGGCTCCTGAACACGTCGAAAGCTGAAGACCAATCGCTCTTTCAAGGCAAGATCATCTGGAAAATCCTCGGCAAGCGCCTCGTACTCTCTGCGCGCCCGACCCACCTCATCCTGGCGGAACCACAAATCCGCCAGGGCAAGGCGGAGTTCCATGACTTTGCTCGATTCCGCCTCCAGTGCCTCTTTGAGCGGTGCCTCGGCCGCATCGGCCTGCCCGGAGCGCTCCAACAAGAGGGAAAGATTGATCGCCGCCTGGGCGTTCTTGGGATACGACGAAAGGATGCGACGGTAAGCCGCTTCGGCCTCGCGAGTGGCCTCGTCTGCGTTCTCCCGATTCCCCTCTAACCGAAGATCCCGCGCGTGCTCTTCCTTGAGCCAGGCGAGGTTGAACTCCAGGATGGCACGCGCCGCCATCGCCGCCGGGTCCTCACCAATTCGATCCAATTCTTCGCGCAGCAAACTCTCAGCACCCGACCAATTCTCGGCCGCGACGAGGGTGCGCGCCTGGGCACCCGCGGTCTGCGCCTCGCCTTCCGAGCCTTGGGCCTCGACGCCTCCAACAATGGCGAGAAAAAGGACCGTCCCAAAGAGCCAGGAATCAGATGGTGAGGCGCTCATGATCCGGAGTTGGGGTCAAAGGTTTCGGGTTGCGTATGCAGACAATTCAGATCGATCGGAGGAGCCGCCCCGAGAAAAATCTCCCCCTCGACACTGTGTTCACCACCTGCGGCCAAGAGCTCCACCTGGTCGTCCCCGGTTTGTGCGTCTGCCCCTTTCGTAACCTTGGTGATGAGGGCCCTTCGAAGATCGCCCAGATCCACACCGGATCCGTCAATCTGCCCCTCCGCGATCAGCTCGGCTTCGAAGCGATGCCTGTTCTTCAAAGTGCCGTCTCTCACAATCATCGAAAAATGGAACATGGAGGAGTCCGGCAGCGAACAATGGAAGTTTTCGCGCGACGACGGAATCACCACCAACTTGGTGTGCTTGATATGCTTCGCCTCCCAATCCGCGAGAATCGGCACCCTTTGCAGGATCTCCTTGAAAAGGCGGGCAATCCTCGCATCCGCATCCCGCCTCGACTTCGCAGATTGTTCGTCATCGCTATCCAGGCCATCGAGAAAAATCGCAAAATCGACCAGGAGTTCCGTCCGAGAGACAATCGGATCATAGTATTGGTTCGCCTCACGATACGACCAACTGGTAAACGGACCCGCTGGAATCAATGGGCCGCTCAAGTGGAAATGCCAGGAAACGGCTCCGGCAGGTTGCTCTTTATCCTTCTTTTCATCCGATTCCGCCACGCTGGCCCACTTGTCGAAAACGCAACGCAAGGTGTGCTCCTGGGCAGACTCGGTGAAGCTGAGGTGTGGGAACCGGTAGGTCAGAGAAGCGACGAGTAGCTCACGAGCCGCCTCCTCGATCTCTTGCCGATTCGCTTCCCCGTATTGGTCGAGGTGCTGCCAGTCGCGCATCTCAAAGGTCACCTGAATCGAGGGGGCACATTTTGCATTGCGCGCCTCCAGCGGACTCGCGACCCAGATCGCCGCGATCGCCACACAAAGCACAGACAGTGTATCAGATTTAATGAACATCCCTTTTCACAGTAGGTTCGACATCGGTGATCGCGCCCCTCAAATTCAGTGGCTGGCTAGAGTACTGAGAGCCTCCGGCAGTAACAACGCGCACTTTAATCTCCGCGTCAAGATTGGGCGGCGTTCCCTTCCAATTGACGCGGGTCTCGTTGCTCCAAGGAGCTCCACTGGGAAAGTCGGCCGTCCACCGTGCCTCGGCCCCACCAGGATAGTCGCCGAACTTCCGCAGCCATTCATCGGGGTTGACCAGTAAGGCGCCCTGATCCCCCATCAGTCTGGCCTCTGCGATGGTTGCCGTGCCCTGCTCGACTCGGATCGTCAACCCGTCTCGATTGCCCAGCAACTTGCGGGGGACGCGCACGAGCAGCGCCGGGCGGGGAAGGAGTTCGGTCCCGACGACCGCCGTCGCTCCATTCCACGGGGAAATCCATGCGGGAGACGGCTCGTGCCCCTCCAGTTCGAATCGAATCTTCCGTCCCCAGGGGGGCACGAAGATCCGCCAGCGGACCGAATCGGAAGCGGGCCCAAACCGGTGATGGCGGATTGGGGCACTCTTGGAGTTTTCGAACACCTGTCCCTCGAGATTGAAGTTGAAACCCACATTCCTGATGGACACGGAGGTGAAGAGTGAGAGCACCGCAATCGTGACCAGGAGGATGGAGATTCCGATGCGACCAATCGCCAGTTTGAGAAGGACGCCCAACAGGGGAACCGTGATACCAATCCAGACGGGTAGGCCGAAATTCAAAACGAACCAAGTCAGAATCACGGCGACGCACGCAGCCGAGAGCAATACCTGTCCGTAGGCGTTCAGGAGCCTCTCCAATCTGCCCGGCAGCTTCGGCGACTTCGCCGGAAGTGGTCGATCCAACATCTCAGCCACCGATTGAAGTAAGGTGCGCAAATTCTCATCCTCGAGGTTTGCCCAGTCCCAGCGGCTCAAGTCGGCTGTGTGCCAATCCCCATATGGTTTGGGAGGCTGTGAGTCATCGATCCGCACCGGTGCGAAAGTCTCGCGCTTTAGAGCGTCCTTCGCTTCTGCACGCACCCACGCACTCTTGGCCGAGTTCTTCGACCAGATCACGACCACCGCCTTGGCATTGGCCAGCGCCTCATCGATTTTCTCCCGGTAGCGTTGGCCGACCCGTAGGTTTCTGCGGTCGATCCATACGGTCCAGCCGTACGCTTGAAAAATCCGCCTGAGTTCTTTCGCCTTCTTGCGATCCTTGGTGGAGTAACTGATGAAGATATCACACGGAGAGGATTTCTCGGGCTGAGGCGACGTGGGCATCGTATCTCAATTCTACAACCCTGATCGCTCAAAATTGAAGAACGAATGTCATGGATCTCCAAGGCCGATGCAGCGCTCCGGCCCCTCAGATTTATTTAAGAGTGCCAGTCCGTGCATGCGCTTCCGGCACCTTCACACTCTCCGAAGGACGATCCCGAAAAAGAGACACGCCAAGCCGAGAAGAGCAAACCAGTGCGCGATGGAATGCCGGTTCATGACGGGAATCGTTCCGTCGGTGATCGCCGAGGCGGCATAAGCGGGCATCGATTGGATTGATTCGGGCACTTTGGAATCGAGGGCGTACTCTCGGGGATACGCCCGGTTGAAATGAAGGACTTTGAGCTTGTCGTGCCCCTTGTCCAGAAGACGAAGCGTCAGCCTGTCATGGCCCAGCAAGGGCACCTCGGCGCGGTAGCGGCCCAACCCGGTTTCCGTGACGGCAATGTCAATTTCCTTGCCGTTGGCATCGAGCGCCCTGGCATCCCACTCGATTCTCGACACCGGCGACTGGTCTTCACCGCTTCGCGCGATCTCCAAACTCCAAGTCTCGTCTTCAATCCTATCCTTCACAAAAAAGCCCTGAGCGTCTTCCTTGCGGAAAATACCCCGAAAAGCCTGCGCCCAGAATTTCCCTGCTTCGCCCGAAGCCAGCCACTCCCCACCCCAACGTTCCGTCATGTCGGATGCGTAAGCCAGGCCGCTCCCCAAGCCAAATCGCGCGAAGGCTAACAACGGATCTCCCGTCTCCGCCGCCAAGAGCACCTGCGACGTCGGTTTGGGCTCTGTCATGACGAATCCCAGCACGAATGGAAGTTCGACGCCTTCGTAACCCGAAAGGATCGGGTGATCCCCGACCTGCACCACACCGTAGATGTCTTCCTTGATCGCCGATTTCGATGCCTGCATCGTCTCTTTGGTGAAAATCTGAGGAACGGTTGCCGGGTCCATCGTTTCATAATAGCGTCCCCGCCCAATCTCGGCGATCGAGGCCATCAATTGACGCGCGGCTCCGCTCCCCAGGGCGACCGTGGAAACGGTAACGCCATTGTCGACGAGACTCTGCGTCAATCCTTGAAAATCGGCTCCGCCCGTCTGTCCGTCGCTCAGAACAATCATGTGTTTGATCTTGGCCGCCGTATTGTCGAGCATGTCTTTCCCGGCGATCATCGCGGGGTAGAGATTCGTTCCACCACTCGCCGCCAGGGTGTCGATGAGTGACATGATGGTATCCCTTTCAGAGACGGACCTGAGTTCCGTGATCACTTGTGGACTGCTATCGAACCCGATAACGCCGACTTCATCGCGTGGCGATAGCAGTTCGACGGCTGCCTTCGCCGCTTGACGCGCCAGCGCGATGGGCGCACCCGACATCGAACCGGACTTGTCGATGATCAGCATCATGGCCAATGAAGGCTTTTCCTTCTCCTTTTCGAAGCGCGAAATAAGAGGCAAGACCTCTTCCACCGGCGTCTTGTAATAACCTCCCAATCCGAAGGAATCCTCCGAGCCGAACATGGCCAAGCCCCCGCCGAAGTCCGTCACATAACGCTTGAGCAACTGCATTTGACGCACGCTCAACGAGGTGGCGGGAATGTCGGCCAGAACGATGGCATCAAAGGCCAAGAGCCCTTCCATGCTTTCCGGCAATCCATTGAGACTGCGTGTCTCCATCTCGACCCCCTGTTCCTTGAGCGCGCGACCAAAGGGACGCATTTCCCTGGGCTTCTGGTGCAAGGCAAGAACGCGCGGCTTTCCGCTAACCCGCACCGTGGTCTTTGCTTGATTGTTCAGAGGAAAGTAATCTTCCCTTGGCACCAGTTCCGCCACCCACAGACTGTCACCAGGCGTGTTCATGTCGACATCCAATTCAGCCGTGGTCTCCTCCTCCGCTGTCAATGACACCGCCTTCTCTTGTACGGAAACTCCCTTGTGCAAAATCCGCAACGTTCCCTCGATCGATTGGTTCGCTGCCATCCGCACTTTCATCCGGACGACTTCGCCCTCGAAGGCATTCGGAGTACTGGGTTCAATCGAGACAACCGATGCTTCAGGCCGCAAGAGACTCGGAATCTCGGCATGCACCACATCAATGTCCTCCTTTCGAAGGAGAGCCACCACCGCGTCCAGGTCCCGCCGTGTCTCTTTGCCATCGGAAAAGAGCACAATCCGCCTCGCCTTACCCGAAGGAAAGGAAAGGCGGGTAGAAAGCAAGGCGTCTCCCAGCCGGGAAGCCGAGCGGAATTGATCATCGGCAATCCCTTGGGACCACTGGTCGAGCATCGCCGTCACTTCGTCAGGACTCTCAAAGGCCCGGATCCCATTGGCAAAGGCAAAGAGCGCGTGAGAGTCACCACGCTTCAATGCATCCACACCGGCCTCGATCTTCTCCACCGCGGTACGCACACCATCCACATCGACCGACTCCGAGACATCCACCAAAAAGACGACGTGCACGTTTTCATTTTCACTGGTGAGCGCAGGACGGCACATCGAAAGAACGAGCAAGATCACACCTGCCACACGCAGGAGAAAGGAAGCCAGCATCAGCTTTGCCGGCCGGTCCACCAGCGTCAGGCGATAACCCACGACGAGAAGGAGAACGGCCAGAAGCCAAAGCAGAGGCTGGTAAAATGTGAGTTGCATGGTCAGCCCACTTTTCGGCGGTGGTAGAGGATCGATTCAAGGCAAAGCACCGCAATGGCCAAGGCGGTGAGCAAATAGGAAAGCGACCACCCTTTCGAAATGGGCTTCGATGTATCGGCCACCGAGGCATTATCAAGGAGCGATTCTCCCGACGAGAGCAAGGACACAGCCACAGGCCAATTGCCTGCCGTGTTCTCCAGTTCGTGAAAACCCAAGGCGTTCAAGGGTCCATAGGCCTTCCCGGTCAACGTTCTCGCGGCGCCGCCCGGTGCCGTCACCCGCGTGCTCTCACCCTCCTGTACCCCAGGAACAGCCGCCGTCGTGCCCATGGCATAACTGGCGTCGAGCGTTTCCTCTCGCCCGGCCAGATAAGTGGCCGCACCATGGACGAGGACAGGGAATCTCGCCGAAAAATAGAACTCCGCCGTCAGGGGGTCCATATTGACGACAACGGCCGATTTCCCGCCGGCGCGCACCACGTAAAGGAGCGGCACGTCCTCGTCAGAGACCACCAGAACGAGCGCATTCTCGGGAGCCACCAGCTGGCGTGCCCCCACGAAGTCAATGGAACCGGCATCAAGCATCCGCAACACCGGGTGATCCTTGACCAAGACTCTGGGCACGGCGCCGTCGATTTCATCGCCCAGGCCGCCCCACCAGGGACTCTCCCCCGCGGGTGCAAAGACCAAACTCAAGGTCGCTTCCGGTGTTTTCGATTTGGCCAGTGCCATCTGCGCCCCCTCGGCGACTAACTGAAGCAAGCCGCCGGATTGAGTGAATGCCAGAACGGCGTTCTGGAGAAAGAACTGATCTTCGCTCTCCACGGAAACCGTCACCGGTCTTGGCTCAGCCACAGCCAGAGCGACAAGGTTGTCCTCTTCCAGGGCATCCTTCATATCGAGACTCAGCTCATACTCACCCGGACCAAATCCCTCCACGGAAAAAATCTCCGGCTCATTCAAGCCGGGCACCACTGCGAACGGAATGATCTTGCCGGGCAACTCAGTGTCACGCCGGCTGAAAATGACATCGACATCACGCGCTTGAGAAAAAGATGAGGCAATTTGAATGTAAACGCTGACACTCGGCTCCTCTCCGAGCTGAAGCCGGGCGTCCGCCGCGGCAATCCCCATGTTCTCCTTCGGCTCACCGACCTTGAGCAATTCCATTCCCTCCGGGAGCGTGCCCCCCGTGCTCGATGACCCGTCGGTAATCAAGAGAATCCGATAGTTCTCCGTCCATTTCTTATCCGCCCCGGCATAGAGATCATCGAGGATCCGTCCGTTGAGAGGCAATTGAGTCGGCTCGATTTTCCCTAGCGCTTCCACCAATTCACGCGGGCTCTCGGTGAGGTGAGAGACAAATCGTATCTCACTGGCCACGGCGGCAATGGCCGCCCGCTGAACGCCGTCCAGGGCCTGCACGATCCGGCGGGCCTCGCCTAACGCCCGATCCAACCTGCTGGTCGAGCCCTCTTGTGCAGACATCGATGCCGAGTGATCGATGAAAATCAGGAGATCCTTGCGATCGCCCCGCTCGAACTCCGGCTTCATCAACGCCAGGGCAACGGCCGAGAATGCCAGAAGCATCAAGAGAAGAGACCAGACGTCCCGCAATCGGTTGAAGAGCGATGACGAACGCTTCTCCGTGAACACCTTCGACCAGAGAAAATAGGCCGTCGTCATCTTCTTCCGCGGCCGCACCTTGAGAAAATAAATCGCGGCCAGGGGAATGAGGCTGAGAAAAGCCCAGCCAAAAATAGGCGCCAAAAAACTCATGCCACCAATCCCCCTCTCCGAAGAATGTCCTGGATGACCTGATCAAAGGCAATCTCCGGCCTGGTGGAAGCCAGGCCGATTCCGTAGCGCGCACACGACTGCGTCAGCCGGGCGTTCCAATCCGCCACCGCCTCTTCATAGAGCCGCGCCTCTCGCGGCGTGATGGTCACCTTCTGCTTTTGCGCGGATTCAATGCACTGAAGCTCAACATCGCCTTTCCAGTCACATTTCGTGTCATTGTCATCCTGAACCTGGAGACAGAAAACATCGTGCCTGTTCCAGTTCAAGAATCGAAGTCCCTCATCGAATCCACTTGGAAAAAGAAAATCAGAAATCACAATGACGACACCTCGCCGTTGGTGGCGCGCCTGAAATTCCCGGGCACAGGCCGAAAAACTGGTATCCTTGCCGAATGTCTCCGCCTGCTCCAAACCACGGAGAAAGGGCATGACATTCCCGCGTCCCCGGCATTTACTCAGGATGGGATCCAACTTGTCGGCCAATCCGTAGACACACAATT
Source organism: Verrucomicrobiales bacterium (assembly GCA_028281705.1). Taxonomy (GTDB): domain Bacteria; phylum Verrucomicrobiota; class Verrucomicrobiia; order Verrucomicrobiales; family DEV007; genus JAACDM01. Next base: position 1,670 of record JANQJH010000512.1, on the reverse strand, counting down.
GGTCGAGACAATGCAAGGCAATGTACCCAAGGGCCGCTGCCAACTGACGTCCATAGGTAAACTTGGACTCCATGGAGTGACTCGTATCTAACAGAATGTAGATCGTGGCATCCTCATCAATTTCAAAGAGCTTGATGACAAGATTCTCAAACCGGGCAAACACCCGCCAGTCAATCGAACGGTAATCGTCACCCAAATTGTACTCTGCGTAATCGGCAAAGGTGATTCCGGCTCCCTTTTTCGTCGATTTCCGGTCCGCTTGCAGACTCCCGCCCAGCACCTTGCGGGCCAGGAGATAGAGCGTCTCCAAGCGGCGAATAAAGGCAGCGTCCGTGAGCATGCGCAGAGGTCCGGCCCAGGCGGCTTCAGCTCACGTGATACTGACTCACCGACGCCGTCTCAGCAGGAGCCCGAAGCGACTGAATGACGGCGCGAATCACGCGATCGGGCGGTACGCCTTCCGCCTCTCCCTCGAAACTCATGATGATGCGGTGACGCATCGCCGGAACGGCCAGGTCATTGATATCCTCCGCCGCCACATGATACCGGCCGCGCAGCAAGGCACGCGCCCGTGAGGCCGCAAGGATGGCCTGGGCGCCCCTTGGACTCGACCCATGGCGAACATAGTTCTTGACCTCCTTGGGCGCATCGGGGCTGTCGGGATGGGTGGCGCGCACCACGCGGACGAGATACTCCTGGATCTCAGCGGCAATGGGAACCTCCCGGAGAGTCTTCCCCATGGCTAGGATATCTTCGCCCGAAGCCACCGCATTGATGTCAGGCTGCTTGTTGCCACCCGTCCGGTTGAGAATCTCGCCGAAATCTTCCTGGCTCGGCAGGGTGACGTAAAGTTTGAAGAAAAACCGGTCCAGTTGGGCCTCTGGAAGGGGATAAGTTCCATCATGCTCGATGGGGTTCTGCGTGGCCAAGACGAAAAAGGGCGAGTCCAAGTCGTGGGTATGATTTGCCACGGTGACGGACTTCTCCTGCATGGTCTCCAACAGTGCCGATTGGGTTTTCGGCGTGGCCCGGTTGATCTCGTCCGCCAGCATGACATTGCAAAAAACGGGGCCGGGCTGGAACTCAAAGGCCTTGCTCCCACCCTTGTCCATCAAGATCTGGGTACCGACGATATCAGCAGGCAATAGATCGGGGGTGAACTGGATCCGATTGAATTTCAGGTGCAGGGCTTGAGCGATCGTATTGACGAGTGCCGTCTTGCCCAATCCAGGCACGCCCTCGAGGAGAACGTGCCCTCCGCAGAGGATGGAAATCAACACATGGTCGATGATATCCTCCTGCCCAACGATGAACTTGGCAATTTCGCTGCGGATTTTCTCGAAGGTCCTCTGAAAATGCTCAACGGATTCTTTGATTTCCCCATCCAGATCTGGTTGCGCCATGTCGTGGTTGCTTGCTATTCGGTTATGCGTTCAAATGCTTTGTACTTCTCTTACTCGCCGCCCTCGGTGACCACGGCTTCGCCTTCATGGATCGTGGTAAAATAGGTCCTCACGGCAGCTTTGACGTCCTCGGGCACGTCTTCGCGAGAGACAAATGACTCAAACTGCCGTTGGAATTCCCGTTGCTTGACCTCGGCTCGGCGATGGCTCACACCCGTGCCATCCTCCGCCGTCTCCACTCGCGTCAGCGCCGGCCCCTGCCCTTTG
>JANQJH010000476.1 GCA_028281705.1 Verrucomicrobiales bacterium | reverse complement strand
GGCGGTCTGCATGAGGTCGGCCAGCTCGTCGATAATGACGACGATATAGGGGAGCGAATCCGGAATGGCCGGTTCATCCGGGGTGGCGAACTCGTGGGGCGGGAGATCGTCGTCCTCGTCCCCCGAATCCTCGTCGTCGATCGTGTCCTCATCGGGATCATCGGCCAGCACTTGGGCGAGATCCGAACCCTCGCCGAGATTGACGGGATGAACGAAGAAGGGTGGATTGTCGTCGTCGTCGCCTTCGGGTCCAGCCATGCTCATGACGGCTTCAGCTTCCTCGAGGGTATCCTCCGGAGCGTCGGAATCGTTGCCGGAAACGGGGGTTGCGTCGTCTTCAGGCGAGGCTGCGGCCGGATCGAGGTTCTCGTCGTCGTTCTCGTTCCCCTCCGATTGGACTGAAGGAGTCGCCTTAGTGCCGCCGGAGGCCGCCCGGCGGGAAGGTGCCCGTGAGGGTTTCTTCTTCACCTTGCTCAAGTCCCTCGCGTTGAAGGCGTCAAAGTTGCGCTTACCCACTTCGGCGAAGAGCTTGTAGCGGCGCTCCATCTCCTTGACCACCCAGCGCAATGCTAGGATTACCTTCTTTGGATCCGTGACGACGGGCACGACGAGATGGGGAAGATCATTATAGATCTGCATCTCGACCACCTTGGGATCGATCATGATGAAGCGGAGTTGTTCCGGGGAGAACTGAAAGAGGAGGGCAGCGATGATCGAATTGATACAAACGCTCTTCCCGCTTCCGGTGGCACCGGCGACGAGGAGATGGGGCATGGAAGCGAGGTCCGCGAGCACCGCGTTTCCATAGACGTCCTTTCCCAGAGCGAGGGGGATCTTGTAGTCCGTATCCCGAAAAGCGGGGTCATCGAGGAGCTCTCGCAGAGGCACGGGCACCTTGACTTTATTGGCGATCTCGATGCCGACGGTGTCCTTTCCAGGAATGGGAGCGATGATGTTGATCCGTTCGGCCTTGGTGGCGCGTGCGATATCGGGTTCGAGGGTGGTGATCCGACTCACGCGAAGGCCCTTGGAGGGATAGATTTCATAGCGCGTGATGGAGGGACCGCGGGTGATATCGCCGGGAAAAACTTCGAGTCCAAAGGTCCCCAGGGTTTCGACGATGATGTTCTGATTGCGCAGAAGGGAGCTTTGATCGGTCGGCGCTTGCGCGATCTCTTCCTCGTCGAAGTGAAGGAGATCGAGCGGGGGAAGCTGGTAATCCTCGAAGCTCACGCCCTGGAAACTGGCGCGCACGGGGAGGGTGGCCTCCTTGGCGCCGGTCTCGCGCTTGGGCCGGCGGGCGGAGCCGTCGATGATCTTTGGCTTGGGCGTCGGTTCCTCTTCCACGATTGAGGCGGCTTCGGGATCCTCCTCCGTCTCGCCAGCCTCGGTGGCTTCTTCCTCGGCAGGCGTCTCCTCCTGCTCTTCGCTTTCCGCGGCAGCCTTGGTTTTTCTGCCGCGCTTCTTCTTGGCTTTTCCGTCGAAGGTCGCCTCGGGAGGTGGGGCATTTTCGGCCACAAGTTGCCATTCCTCTTCGGCTTCGTCCTCGCCTTCGTCCTCGGACTGGTCTGACTCCGCTGTCACCAAATCTTCTTCTTCGTCAGGATCGTCGTCCACCACCTGCTTCGATCTGGCGGCCTTCTTCTTGCTCCTCTTGGTGGCCTTGACAGCCTTCTTGGCCGCACGTTCCTCGATTTGGACGCGCTCGAGTTCGTTCGAGTGGGCCCATTTGGCCTCCCGGCGCTTCTCGCGGAAGAGATTGATGTCGTGAATCAGGCGGCGCGCGAAGGTCACGGGATGAAATCCGGTGAGAAGGACGAGGCCGAGGACGTAGGCTGGGATGAGGACGATCTGGGCACCGAGACCGCCGAGATACTTTCGCAGCGTGCTTCCCAGCAGCTGCCCCACCGAGCCACCCGGCCCGATGTTGTAGTTGGCCGACCAGTCCTGAAGGAAGAGCGGTTGCAGGTGGGCGAAGCTGGCTCCGGCGAGCACGAGGATGGCCAGGCCGCCGACGGTTCGCTGATTGACGGGGATTTTGGCGACAAAGCGCGACAATCCGAACCAGCACAGCCCGGCGGCGATGAGGTAGCTTCCCGCACCGAAGAGGAGGTAGTGAAATCCAGCCACGATGGCCCCGAGCACCCCGATGAGATTGTGCGCCGGATCGTTGTGCTGGGAGGTGTGGGATACGAAAGGGATAGCCGCGGGAACGTCGGCAGGCGTATAGGAGATTAGAGCGAGAAAAAGTAGGATTCCAGCCCAGAGCAGCCCGAAGGTGACGATGGCCCCGATCGGTGTTTCGAGGGGAGGAGAAATGGACCGCGAACGAACCGAGGTCGATTTCTTACGCACCGCGGCTTTCTTGGAGGGACGGCTTGGCATGTCTAAACGATTAAGGCATCTTAAATATCATAATCTCTGATGCAAGGTAATAGCCGTCGATGAAACCCCTGATTGTCGTCTTTCTAAAGTGGCCCGAGCCGGGCCGGGTGAAGACCCGGCTTGCCACGCACCTGGGCTCGGAGAAGGCGATGGTGATCTATCGGGCCCTAGTGCGCGAAGTGGGGGCAGCGCTGGCCTCTTGCGTGGAGGAGGACGTCGCCGTTTGTTTCTCCCCGGCGGATCGGGTGGACGACATCGAGCAGTGGTTGACGCACGAGGTGTTCACCGAGCGCCCGGTGCACCACTGGTGGCCGCAGCCGGAGACGGATCTCGGTGGACGGCAGGCCTGGGCAATCGAGCGGGCCTGGGAATCGGGTTATGATTGCGTGGCCCTGATCGGGACGGACTGTATCGATATCGATCGAGCACTCTTCCAGAGGACCTGGGCCGGTTTGGAAAAGGCCGATTGGGTCTTTGGTCCGGCGAAGGACGGCGGCTATTATTTGGGCGCGACGAAGAAGGCGGCCGCGGTCGATTCGCGGGTCGTGTTCGAAGGCGTGCGTTGGAGCAGTGCCCACACTCTGGAGGATTGTCTGGACCGGATCGAGAGGCAAGCCGGCTCGGCGGTGCTCCTGGACCCTCTGACCGATGTGGATGACGTCAATGACTGGAATTCCGTGGCGGAGCGCGTAAGGCTCTGAGCGATGACGAAGATGAAGTGGAGTGGCCCGATTTCGTTTGAGCCAGTGTATCAGGAGAAGGTGTGGGGAGGGCGTCGTCTCGAAAGCGTCTACGGGCGGCGATTGCCCAAGGAAGGGGTGCTGTATGGAGAATCCTGGGAGCTAGTCGATCGGGAGAAAGAACAGGTGGCGATCCAGAGCGGACCGGCCGCCGGACGTACTTTGAACGACCTTTGGATGAACGAGCGCCGTTCGGTGTTCGGCTGTGGGCTGCTGGCGCACTCCGCGTCTCGATGCCCTTTGCTGGTGAAGATCCTGGATGCTCGGGATGATCTCTCGATTCAGGTGCATCCTCCGGCTTCCGCCGTGGCCAGCGTGGGTGGCGAACCCAAATCGGAGATGTGGTACATCGCTCACGCTGATCCGGGGGCCAAGCTATACGTGGGACTTCGGGAAGGGGTGACTCGCACGGATTTCGAAGGTGGGATCAACGGGGGACGGACCCGGGACCAGGTGCACGTCATCGAGCCGAGTGCCGGTGAATTCATCTTCATCCCCAGCGGGCGCCTCCACGCCATCGGGGCTGGTTTGCTCATCTACGAGATCCAGCAAAACAGCGACACGACTTTTCGCGTCTACGACTGGGATCGTCCTGGAACCGACGGCAAGTTGAGGCAACTCCATGTGGACCAATCGCTAAAGTGTATCGATTTTACCGATGTGGAACCACGGATGGGCGTGCCTCGTGGGGAAGTCCTGGTGGAGTGTGAGCATTTCCAGGTACGCCGTCGAGTGGTTCCGTGGGGAGAAACGACGGCGGCAGCGGACGATGGGGCGGCCAGCGTTGTCACCGTAGTGACCGGCGAGGTGCGGTGCGGGGACGCGTCGTTTCGCGCCGGGGATTTTTTTCTCGTGCCGGCCGAGGCAGAGGAGAGTGTGAGGCAGCTCCGGAATGTTGGTAGTGCGGATGCGCAAGTGCTGCTCACTTCGTTGCCGGATGGCAGTTGATCAGTGGATCCCAGTGGTGCGGACGCTCATGTCCGCCCAATGTGCGTCCTTGTCTATCGATCTGTCGGAGTCCATCTCCTAGATAAAGTGCTTCCAATGATCCGAGGGACTGAAGTCCCTCCCACATTCTGGATTCCTTTGAGCGAGTGTCAGGAATGCGGTTTCGGGACCGGCCGAGCGCGGAAGGGAATCCAAAAACCGAGGAAGCCTCCGGCCAGAACCATGATCCAGGTGACGGGGGTCAGATCCTGCAAGTGGGAGAGAAAGTAGGATAAGCTCTTGTCCGCGTTGAAGGGTCTGGTGCGCCATTCGGTAAAGAGACCAAGGGCCAATGCGGCAAGTCCACAAAGGATTGGGATGGCGAGGAGCCGGCATCGGCCAAAGCTCGCTCCGAGCCCTAGCAAGACGCCAGGAAGGATCATGGCATAGAAACCGTATTTGAGGATCCAGACAAAGGCCTGATAGCCGAGGACACCGCCAAGAGCGGCTCCGAGAAGAGCGATGATGACGGATTTTCCCATGCCACCATGGTCGGTGGTGGAAGGGGAAAAGGCAAGGGAGTCGTACTTGCCTGTAGATCGACCAACTTTCCTCACTTACGGCAAGAGCACGACCCGGTAGTAGCCTCGGCCGGCGCCGGTGCGGTTCGCATTGGTGTCCACCAGCGTAGCGTTGTTGATCGACACGGTAAATCGGATATCGTCGATGGGTGCCCAAGTCACGAGGTCCCTGGAGAATTCGACGCGGTAGCCGACGTCCTGGGCCGCGAGCCAGCCGATGGTGACACTCCGATCGGTTCCGCGCGTGAGACTTGGGATGGCGAAGCGTCGAACAGGGGGATCAGGGTTAGGGTCTGGATCGGGGTCAGGCGCTCCGCTGCTGAGAGGAACACCTGGATTGTCCCTCAGGGCAATCACATCCTCCGCCGAGAGCGGGCGTTCGTAGAGCTGCACATCATCGAGGCCACCGCCGAAGGTCAGCGAGCCGAATCCTCCAAAGAACCAGGCGTTGAGTTCATCAAGATTCAGGGGCGCGGGATCGGCCGAGCGGGCGATCTCCTCTCCGTCGACATAGATCGCGGCGTGGTCATTTCCATAGACGGCGACCACGTGGTGGGTCTGACCGGCGACGACGGCATCCCCCGAGGTGGATCCGATGGAGGTGTCGCCCTCGATGAACCAGGCGAGATTGCCTCCCTGGAGAATGAGCGCGATGTTAGGAGAAGGCGGTTCGCCCTTGCCGAAGAGCGTCTGCGGTGTGTCATCGGTGGACTCGGCGCGCACCCACATGGAGACGGAGAGTTCTTCGAGCGCGCCGATCGCGTCATGGAACACGCGGAGGGCGCCGCCGCCAGCGACCTCGAGTCCGGTGCCGGCAGGGAAGCCGTCGGCACCCAAGGTGGCAGAACCGTCTCCAGGCTCGATGGTGCCCAGGAGTCCATTGGAAGAGATGCCCTGGACTTCCGTGGCACCCTCTGTCTCATCGAGCGGGAAATGGGCCACCGGTCCGGCGAGATCGACGCCGCCGGCGGTGATCTCGATTCTGGTGAGTGGTACGTCGGGATCGTTCGTCGCGACCTCGAGTACAGCTTGAAAGAGGCCGACGCGCAGTTCGGCATCGAAGAGGAGGTCGATCGTCCCTTCTCCGCCGGCGGCGATCGCGGCGGGAAAACCGGCGACCGTGAAATGACCTGCATCGGCACCGGTGATCTCCACTGACGCAATCTCAAGCGGCTGGGTTTCGCCGGTGTTAAGGAGGCGGACCGAGGCCGGTTGATTGGGCGTCACGGCGAGCTTGCCGAGGTTCACGCGAGGAGCGGCGATGATGTTCGGATCCGAGGGCTTGCCCGCAGTCTCGACGACGAGATCGTCCATGAAAAAACCGGACGACACGCCGGTGGCACCTCCGTTGACCCGAATTTCCAACCGATTGATCGTGACCGCTTCATTGCGGTAGGGGAGCACGGCCGTGCGATACCCCTCGCGATTCGGCCTGTCGTAGTTCACGACATAACCCTGAGCCAGGAGAAAGACCGTCACATCGGAAATGGCATTGGTTCCCGGATTGGCGCCGACATTGTTAAAATCTCCATGCCCGTCCGAGCCGGAGACGAGTTCGAACTCAAAGGTGGCCTCGGGATCGTCTCCGTTCACTGCCGGTCCGAGGAATCCAAGACGCTCGCCGTCCGGGGGATCCGCCTCCGCAGCGACCACGAGGTGAAACACGTCGATGTTGTTCTCGTCCACGCCGACGATGGACACATCTTTGGAATGACTCCCCGTCCGGCGGGTGGCGTATTTGAATGAGACGATGGAACCCGCGACCGGTACCGGCGAGACGAACTCGGCGGAGATGGTATGCGGTTCGAGGGGGCGATCGACGAGCATGAAGGTGCTGCCTCCGACATCCTTGCCGGTGATGTTTTCACCGTCTAGCAGACCGCCTGAGGGATCTGCTTCGGGGACCGTGCCGGAGAAACTCCCGCGTTGGTCTTCCGCCCCGTTGAGATTGCGGGCGTCCCGGCCGACTTCAGGGAAACCGTCAGGGTACTCGAATCCGGTTTGGAAGGCCACCGTGGTACCGCCGCCTTCGACTGGGCTGTTGATGTCGGTCGGGTTGGAGCCTAACAACAGTTCGAATCCGTCGTCCAGCGAGTCTCCGTCGGTATCGGCCTCGGAGCCATCGGTTCCCTGGGTTCGTTCGTCAGGATCGGAAATGCTATCGCCGTCGGTATCTGCCAGGGTGGGATCGGTTGGGGGATTGCCGTTGACCTCGTCGCCGTCATTGATGGTGTCGCCATCGGTGTCGGCCACGCCTGGGTTGGAGCCGTTGGCAAACTCGTCTTCGTCGGTCAAGCCGTCACCGTCCGTGTCGGCATCGGCCTTGGTGGGATCGGAGGTGAAGGCGACTTCTTCGCCGTCGCCAAAGCCGTCCCCATCGGTGTCGACGACGAGTGGATCCGTCAGGTGCTCCTGAACCTCGGGGCCATCCTTCAGGCCGTCTCCGTCGGTGTCGGATTTGGTGGGATCGGTTCCCAGGTCGCCTTCTTCGCTGTCGCCGAGCCCGTCTTCATCGGTATCGCCGCTGGTGGGCACGACGGCAGTGACGGCGAGCATGGCGGCTTGGTCCGCGACGTCGGGGTCGTTGGTTTCCAGGACGATGGAGGCGTTGAAGTCTCCGGTCTCGCCCTTGCGATCAAATGACAGTGTAAGCTCACCGACCTCGCCGGGCGCCAGGGTTGTGGGAAAATCCGTCACGGCAAAATGTTCGGCATCCTGCCCCGTGGACGAGCCTCCCGTAATCGTGAGCGTGTTGGTCTCGCCGCTGTTGGAGATCCCGACGATCTTTTCGTGTGCGGCGTCGTCTTGCGGGATATTGCCGAAGTCAATGGCTCGGACGACAAAGAGTCCCGGGTCGGAAACCCCCTCACTGTGAGAAACGGTGAGGTCATCCAGCCACATCCCGGTGGAAACGCCGGTGGAACCGCCGTTGGCCCGGATTTCGATGGTGGCGAGGGATTGAGCTGTGGCATCATTGTAAGGGAGGAGCGCCGTCTTGAAGAGGAAATTGTCCAGGCCCTTGTTCACGGTCATGACGTAGCCGTCTTCCCTGAGATCGAGCACGATGGTGCCGACGTTGTTGGTGTTTCCCGTCGAGTTGTTGAATGGAAAATCGCCGTCGTTGTCCTCGCCCTCGACGGTTTCGAAGTCCCAAATGGCTTCGTCGCCATTGGCGTTGATACCGAGGCGGAGACTCTCGCCATCGACGTTGTTCTGGGCACTGGCGACGATGTGAAAGGATTCCTTGCCGTCGCCGTCCAGTCCGACGACGTGGGAGTCCTTGTTGTGGTTGCCCGTCCTCTTGGTGGAGAATTGGTAGCTCACCCGGGTGCCGGCGATGGGCACGGCCTCGGTTAGATTCGCAACCAGCGCGAACGATGACTCCGCCCGGTCGATGAGGAGAAAATGATCTTCATCGATCTCGCGAAAAAAGGTGGCGTTGGGGGCTCCCTCACCGATTCCTCCGGGGAGTTCACCGGACCAGGTGCCTACCTGTTCGATGGCGCCATTGAGTGCGGCGGCATCGCTGGCGACGGTGGGCAACTCACCATTGGGATACTCGAAGCCGGTGTGAAAAACGACATTTTGCGCCAGGGCGCCGGGGAACGGGAGCAGTGGGAGCAGGCCACAAAGAGGGAGGACACGGGAAAACATGGGTGGGTGTTTGGGTGTTTGTGCATGCGTGGTGCAACACCCCATGATGCGGAACACGTGCAAGACCGACAAGCCAGACTTTCGCCGGGTGGGAGGATTCTATTCTTTTGGGAGTGGAATCTAGGCTTGGTTTCCCTGGCAAGGGCTCCTAGGTTGGCGCCATGGCTCAATTGAATAACGTGGTTAGCATCCATCCCTACTTCCGACCTCATGAGGGAAAACTCGACGAGTTTCTGGCACTCTTACCCAAATTTGTCGAACGCACGGCGACGGAGTCTGCCTGTCTTTACTATGACTTCAGTGTCAGCGACGAGTTGGTGCACTGTCGCGAGGCCTACATTGGGGCCGAAGGCGTGCAGACGCACCTGGAAAACGTGGGTGATCTGTTGGAGGCGGCCTCGAAGATCGCCGAGCTCGAGCAGCTCGAGTTTCACGGTCCGGCGGAAGAGTTAGACAAACTCCGCCCCGGATTGGCCGATCTCAGTCCGGCCTACTTCGTCTTTCAGTGCGGCCTGGAAAAGGTAGGCGCGGGGCCAGCCTCCTAACGGACGGATGTGCTCCCTGCTGTGTGGAGGAAACTGTGAGGCTTCCCTTGCCTTCGGCAATAAGGACGCGGATGGGGGCGGACAGGAGTGTCCGCATCACTTGGCATTATTGCGCGGTTTCTCCGACGCGGAAGTAACGGTGCGGGGGCGGGGTGTCGGCCGTGAACTGGAGCAGTTCCTCCTCGAGTGCCGTCGAGAGGAGGGAATTGGGCAGGTCCTGTTTCCATTCGATGAAATCGTCGCTGTATTCGACCTGGTAGTTGAAGCCGGCTCGTCCCGTCCAGGAGAACTGCAGTTGGCCGTTTTCTAACAGTTGGACATCTTCGATGCCGCCGGTGAGCGGATCGGGATCCAGGGTGGCGGCGAATCCGGCGGCCTCGAACTTGGCCGTCAGGGCAGCGGCGATGCCATCGACCGTGGCGATGGGGAGGAGGAACCCGCTCTTCGTGATGGGAGAGGGAAAGGAAGGGGTCGCACCGTCGAGCACGGCGGCTGGTTCGGGGAAGGCCAGCGTCTTGAGGTATTCGAGATCCGCCGCGCTGGAGCCCAGGGCCTCAAAACTGATGACGTCGACACCGGCGGCGACGAGAGCATCCCGCTGGGCCTTGGCAAAGCTCTGCCCGCGCGAATGTCTGTTGGAATCGTCGACGTCGGTGAAATTGAGGTGGTTGTGTGAGGTGGGGTGCCCGTCGGTCAGCATGTTGACAAACTGCAGGCTGGCGTTGTCGGCATTGGGTGCCTCTTGCATGGCTTCCAGGGTGACGAGAAAGGCGTCTTCGAGATTCGTGCCGCCGTCAAACGGAGGGATGGCGGTGGCCTCGGGATCGATCGCAAGGGCTGCGTTGATCGCATCCTGCCGCACGCTGTCCGAATCCATCAGGGTGGGTCCGAAAATGACCAAACCTTCGGCTGAGAATTGTGTGAGTGTGAGTTCGAGGCTCCCGTCCGTTTTCAGAACGGCGATGCCGTCGGCCACGCCCTGGCGGAAGGTGGGGAGTTCATCCTCCGTGCTGCTCGAAGCATCGACGATCAAGCCTAACTGTACGATGGATTGGCCGTGAAGGGCCGAGGTTGTGAGGAGCGAGATGAGTCCAAGGCAGGCTGCGATGGAGAAGACGGAGGAGTGGCGGGTGAGATTCCTCATGGCGAGAGAGTTGGTTGGTGTGGGGGATCTACAAGGTGATGACGGAAATCGATGGAACTACCGGGAACTTGTTCATCGCTTCGCACGATCTGTAGAGAGGATTGGTTTCGGGGTGAAGAGCTGGGGCACAGTATGACAGATGAACGCCGTTTGATCAAGAACAGGAACGGGTTGTGCGGCCTAACTCATACTGATCGGGTGGCCCGATATCGGGGGCTGGTGACGAGGGCGCTTTCGCTCATGGGGTGGCGGATTCGCCGGGGCTTTGGAGGGCGATGAACCAGTCGAAAGAGGCCGTGGCCACGATCACCTCATCGTCAGTGAGCACATCGATTCGGAAGGAGAGGAGGGCCCGTTTGCGTTTGGCCAGGGAGTTCTCGAAGGAGGCGCGGTCTTCGTCCTTGAGCACGCCGCGGGCATAAACCATTCCTCTTGCCGGCTTGCGATACTTGATTTCGGCGCGGCGGACCACAGGAAGGATGGTCTTGTGCGGGATCGTGAGATGTTGGGCGAGAAAGGCTCCGCTTGAAGCTTCCGCCAGACTGTAGAGGGCGGAGGCGTGCACCGTCCCCAGGTGGTTGGTATAGTCGGGCGAATCGGGGAGCTGAAAGAGGCCTTGGGCTTTGGTCGTGCACGGTTGGATTCCGAGGAGGCGATTGAAGGGAAGCTGCGAGATCTCCATGGCGAGATCTTTAGCACGGGAAATGGTGCTGAGGGGAAGGGCAGATGACGCTGATTTCCGCAGATGGGAACGGGAGAGGAGAGAAGCGGTCGAGGGAGGGGGGAGCGTGGGTGCGGAGGGAAACGACCGATCCCTCGCGCGACAGCGGTTCCGTAAGGCTTTGTTGAGGTTTCCTTGAAACGTGGGTCGGGGGCTGCTCCCAGCCGTTTTTGCCGGGTATTTGCACCAAGAGCATTTTC
>JANQJH010000435.1 GCA_028281705.1 Verrucomicrobiales bacterium | reverse complement strand
ACAACAAGAAAGGGACTAAAGTCCCTGCCACTTTCCCTGAATGTGGGAGGGACTTCAGTCCCTCGGCTTATCTTGAAGAAAGGAAGGGGCTGATGCCCTATCCTTTTCTAAAAGATCCGAAGTGGGTCTCTTTGAGGAACTTCTCGACGGATTCTCTCATGGCAGCCAGGTCGTCGTGGATCGGGCAGGGATTGTCATTGGGACAGTAGTCGGCGCCGAAGGGGCAGGGAAACTGTTCGTCGATGCGGTCAAAGTGACTCACGACATCGTAGAAACTGATAGTCTCAGGTTCCCGGGCCAGGCGGTAGCCGCCGTTGGGTCCTGGGGCACCGTGGACATACCCCGCCTGGGAAAGGGAGGTGAGGACCTTGGCGACCAGGGTCTGTGGGAGGTTGCGGGCTTGGGCAACTTGAGCGGAACTAAATCGCGATTCTTCGTCGGCATAGTGACCGGCGAGGTAACTCATGGCCGCGATCGCGTTCTGGGACATTTTGCTGTAGCCAAAAGCACTCACGAAATCGGCAGGATCCTGCGTCCTAGTTGCTCTGAAATAATGGGAGAGTCAACCGTCGATGTGGCGGATGAAGCGAGGCAGCTTGCACGTGGTGGGGCGTATTCTCAAGAATTAAAGAAGTTTTATTCTTGAATAGATGCCTTTCTCTTGTAGCGTTTTGGTGGTCATGAAATTCTCTCTGTGGGCATTCACGCCTCTCTGCGCGGTGGTTCTGGCGGCGCTCTCCGGCGATGGCACCGCGGGGACCACCATCTCTCCTCCGGCAACGGTGGCGACTGGCGGTGACGACGTTTCCCCATTCAGCCTGGCGGGAATCGGGTTGGTGGGGGAGGATGCCGATCCGTTCCTCAGGGACACGCGCTTTTTTGTCGATGGACGGCTTCGCTATGAGTTTGGCGATCAGGAGGGACGGGAGGCTTCACATGCGCTGACATGGCGGCATCGCGCGGGCATCGAGACTGGCGAATGGTTGGGTTTTTCATTTCTCGCCGAGCTGGAGCACACCTGGGATTTGTTAGGCGAGGATCAGTACAATCCCTTCCCGCGGGCGGGACGCACGGTCATTGCCGATCCGGGAAACATGGAACTCAACCGCTTGCAGTTGCATTATGGTCACGACTGGCTCGAAACCTCGATGACGGTCGGGCGCCAACGGATCACGCTCGATGAACAGCGATTTGTCGGGAACGTGGGCTGGAGGCAGAACGAGCAGACCTATGATGCGGTTCGTCTGAAGTTCTCGCCCTGGGAGGATTTGACGCTCAACTACGCTTGGTTGTGGCGGGTGAACCGCATTTTCGGAGAGCAGGCTCCGAGTGCCGCCTTGAATCACTTTGATAGTGACTCGCATTTGTTCAATGCCCGCTACGAGGGGGTGCCCTTTGGTGCCCTGACGGCCTTTGCCTATCTCCTGGACTTCGAAGAGGCGCCGGCACTCTCCTCGGAGACCTTCGGCCTGCGCTTCAATGGCTCTTCGTCTGTCGGGGAGGGTGTCTCGATTCACTACGATCTTCAGTGGGCCGTGCAACAGGAGAGCGAGAGAAACCCCGCGAACTACACGGCGCATTTCTACCGGATCGAAGGGGGAATCGAGGTCGAGGACGGGGCTCAGTTCGGACTGGGCTATGAGGTTCTCGGTGAAGACGGCGGTGCGGCTTTTCAGACGCCATTGGGGACGAATCACAAGTTCAATGGCTTTGCCGATGCCTTCCTCGTCACGCCGGCCACGGGCTTGCAGGATCTCTACGCGTGGATTGGTCTGCCGTTGCCCGGAGAGATCAAAGGGCGCCTGAGCTACCATTATTTCCTCACGGATACGGACCGGACGAAGATTGGAGAGGAAATCGATTTCACGTTGGGCCGCAAGCTCAACGCTAACACGTCGGCACTGCTCAAAGCGGCGTTTCTCACGGGCAATGGGGCGCAACCGGATGTGACCCGGGTCTCCCTGCAACTGGAGTACACGTTTTGAGCGAACGCCGGCCGACAATGACGAGGCAGATCATGGCAAGATATGCCGAGTCACCGTTTCTCAACTTTGTCTACGATCTCAATGATCTGATTTTGGGTGAACCCGCCATAACCACTTCTCGACTTCGATCTGATGAACACTGAGCGACCTCCTTCTTTCCTCGATTTTGTTTCATTTCTTGTCGTCGTGATACCCCTGGTGTGGTTCTTCGCCGTCGTCGGATTTGGCGGGCTGGGAGATCAGCGCCGTTTGTCAGTGGAACATCGTTCCGACCTCGCGGCGGAGAAAGCGGGAGGCGGAGCGGCCAAGGCGGTCCGCCAGGCGCGCCGCCCCATGCCGAAGGCGCCTCCCAAGCCCTTGGCCATTGTGATTCACGAGGGCAAGCAGGCTTACAATCTCAACTGTGTCACCTGCCACCAGCCGGGCGGGGTGGGCAAAGTGGGGCTGGCGCCGGACATCCACAATCCCGACTTTCTCGCCATGGCGTCCGATGATTTCATCAAGAAGACGATTAGGATGGGACGCCCCGGGACGGCCATGGCGCCGTGGAGTCACCTCACCGAAGATCAGGTGGATGGCATCATTGCCTACCTGCGCTCCGAGTCCCCCGAGGCGCGAACAAAGGTATCGATCGACCCTGACAAACACTATGCCGGGGATCCCGCGCTGGGTGCGCCCTTGTACTCCGCCTACTGTGCTTCCTGTCACGGGCCGCGCGGCGAAGGTTATATTGCGGGAGGGGCGGGGCCGGGCATCGGTTTGGCGGGGTTTCTTGCGGTGGCCTCGGACGACTACATCTATCAAACCGTGAAAGTGGGACGTCAGGGGACGCCGATGAAGTCCTTTATCGGGGCTGCAGGTTTGGCGAACTTGTCCGATGAAGAAGTGGGGCACATCATTGCGCATCTGCGAGAGCTGGGGAGAGCGCCGGCGGAAATCGCATCGACGACGGTGGCTCACGTGCCGGATGCAATGAACGGCGAGGCGCAGTTTAATATCAATTGTGCCGCTTGTCACCAGGCAGGGGGCATTGGCAAGGTGGGATTCGCCCCCAGCATTCGCAATCGGGATTTTCTTGCATTGGCCTCGGACGAATTTATCAAACAGACGGTGAAGCAAGGGCGGCCGGGAACGGCGATGGTGGCGCGGGTGGATCTTTCCGATGCCATCTTGGAAGACATCATTGCCTACCTGCGTTCGGTGGAAGTTGTCAATCCGGTCGAGATCGCGCTCGATCCCGGGAGGGTGGCTCACGGCGATGTCGGAGAGGGGGCGACGAAGTATGGGGTATATTGTGCGTCCTGCCACGGTCCGAAGGGCAGCGGCTATTTGGCCGGCGGTTCCGGGCCCGGCATTGGGCTGCCTGGATTTCTCGCGGCAGCTTCAGACGACTACATCTATCAAACGCTCAAGATTGGCCGCATCGGCACGGCCATGAGGCCCTTTCTCGGCGCCCGGGGTGTGGCCAATCTCACGGATGAGGATGCCTCGGATATCATCACTTTTCTACGCAGCTTGAACCCCTAACACGCAGTCACGCAGATCTCCAACCGATACCCGCATATGAAACGACGATCCTTTGTTAAACGCTCAGCCGCCGCAGCAGCGCTCACCACCACAGTCACCAAGGAGGGCTGGGCCATTCCTGGAGACGAGAACTTGGAGTTGGAAAAGAGTGAGGCCAAGACGAATATTCTCGCGGCCTGTCCCTATTGCGGGGTGGGATGCGGTACCATCTTGCAGACGCAGAATGGCCGGATCACCAACATTGTGCCTGACAAAGATCACCCGACGAACAAGGGCTTGCAGTGCATCAAGGGACTGACTTCGGCTGAGGCGATCTACGTCAATCGATTGACCAAGCCGCTGATTCGGAAGGACATGTCCGACCCGTTGCGGGGCAAGGTATCGCAGACCAAGGGCTCCT
>JANQJH010000383.1 GCA_028281705.1 Verrucomicrobiales bacterium | reverse complement strand
GGCGGTCCAGGCGGCCTCGGCGATGGGGGCGTTTTCCTCCTCGGCTTGGGTACCCATGAGTTGGTGGGCCAGATCTGGCGTGTTTTTCAGCTTGGCCTTCCGGCGATCAATGAAGGAGACCATCCACTGGAGTTCTTCGCCGTCGGGAGGGCGGGTGAGAATGCGGCGGAAGAGGTGCTGAGCGCGAGCCTGCTGCGAGTCTCCGAATGCCGGTGCGGCGTTGCCCAGGGCCTGAGCGGCTTCGAGTAGCCCGGTGTCGTTGAGGGCGGTGAGAGCCTGGAGCGGGGTATTGGTCACGTCGCGCCGGGCGAGACAGGCCTCGCCGCTTCCGGCGTCGAAGGTGGTGAACATGGCGTAGGGGGCGGTGCGTTTGGCGAAGGTGTAGAGCCCTCGGCGATAGCGGTCCTCGCCCTGACTGACCTTCCAGTTGAGACGCCCATAAGTGCCTTCAGTGGTGATGTTTTCCGGC
This sequence comes from Verrucomicrobiales bacterium, assembly GCA_028281705.1. GTDB lineage: Bacteria > Verrucomicrobiota > Verrucomicrobiia > Verrucomicrobiales > DEV007 > JAACDM01. Next base: position 31,199 of record JANQJH010000383.1, on the reverse strand, counting down.
TGTGGTGGGAAAACGCTAGGGCCGCCGATCTTGTTCGTCAGGAGTCCGGCGGCGCGCAGGGCCGAGTCGCGGACGAGTTCGCCATCGATGCGAAATCGTGCGCTTCGTACCAGCCTGACATTTTCCGGATCGCGGGCGTAGGCTTCCGGGGAAATATGGGAAGATTGTTGATAGACAGCGCTGGAAACCAGCAGGCGGTGGAGGCGTTTGCGCGACCAACTGCCCGTGATTGCGAAATCGACGGCTAACCAATCGAGAAGCCGGGGATGGGTGGGAGGGGCGCCCTGCGTGCCGAAATCTTCGGTCGTGCGGACGAGGCCCTGTCCGAAAAACGCGGCCCAATCACGATTCACCTGAACCCGGGCGGCGAGCGGGTTGCGGTCGCTCACGAGCCAACGGGCGAAGCTCAGGCGATTGGTGGGGACGGAGGCTTGGAGCGGGGGGAAGATCTGCGGCACGGCGGGAGCGACGGCTTCTTTGGGCTGAAGGAACTCACCGCGATGATGGCGATAAGTCGTGCGTGGGTTGTCTGCGGGGCGCTCCTTGAAGACGAGAGTGGTGGGCAGGGCCGGGAGGGTCTTGCGTAGGGCATCGATCTCTTCTCGGGCACTGGCCAGATGGGCGGTGTGGAGGCAGAAAAGCCGTTCCAGCCGCGCCCGGTCTTCGGGTGAAAGGCGATCGAGATCGTGTTGGAAGAGGGCCTCGTCGGCGTTGGCAAAGGGCTGGGCCACGGCGGCGACGTCCGCCGTGCGGGTGGCGGCGAGGCGGAAGCGGCCCAGGGTGGCGGGGTAGTGCCGATTGAAGATGAGGCGAATCTCCAAGGCGCCCTCGCCCTCTAGGGGCTCGGTCACTTGAAACACGGCTTGATGGGCTTCGCCCTCGCGGCCGCTGGTGGACCATCCGGTGACCTCGTTCCCATCGATGGCCTCGGCCGCAGTGCCCCGGCCCCCGCCGATGCCGAGCTTGGCATAATTCTCTGTCGCCTGACCGAGCGCCACGGGGCTTCCGTTGAGGGTGATTTTCACCTCGCTGAGAAAGAAGTCGCCCTTGGGGCCTTCGTAATAGGCTCTCCCGGGTCCCGAATTGGGCAGGCTGGGGTGGGGCAGAGCTTCCAGGCGGAAGGCGCGGACGCCGGTCCAGTCGCCCTCGGCTGTGAGGGTGTAGACGTCGCGCTTGGTTTGATCGCCGCGGGCCAAGAGGGAGTCGTCATCCAAGAGATCCAGCCGGGCCAAATTGGCCTCGACTTGACTCGGGCGCAGCGATTCCCAGGTGACCAACTTCTTTGAAGTCGAATCGAACCAGGCACGGAACTCATCGGCATAGGATCGGTCTTCGGGAAATCGTTCGGGAAGGCCGGCCTCGAGCCGGCCGAGGCGCTCCTCGATGAGGCGACGCTCTTGAGTAATCGAGGGATCAGTCAGGGTGAGATCGGGTTCGTCGGCATTGTTGAGGAAGGCCATCATGGCGTAGTAGTCACGGTGCGTGATGGGATCGTACTTGTGGGTGTGACATTGGGCGCAGGTCATGGTGAGGCCTAACCAAATGGTGGACGTCGTGCCCACGCGATCCACGAGACTGTAGAAACGGTATTCCTGGGGATCGATCCCGCCCTCCTCGTTGAGCATGGTATTGCGGTGGAATCCCGTGGCGATGCGTTGTGCGGTGGTGGCGTCCGGGAGCAGATCGCCGGCTAACTGATCGACCGTGAATTGGTCGAAGGGCAGGTCCGCGTTGATGGCATGGATGAGCCATTCACGATAGGGCCAGATGCTCCGTGGCCGATCCTTCTCATAACCATTGGTATCGGCGTAGCGCGCAAGGTCGAGCCATCGCCGGGCAAAGCGTTCGCCGTAAGCGGGTGAGGCTAGCAAGCGATCGAGAAGCCGGCCGTCGGCGTCCAGAGCCGCGCTGTCGACGTAGGCGTCCGCCTCGCTTGGCGTGGGTGGAAAGCCCAACAGATCGAGATAGTAGCGGCGAACCAGGGTGTAGCGGTCCGCTTTGGGGGAGAGTCCTTCGCCGAAGGGCTCCAGTTTTTGCAGGACGAAAGCGTCGACGGCATTCTTGGCCTGGGCGGATTTGGGAGACCGCGGCGGTCTGGCGGCCTCCGGCGGTTGGAAAGCCCAGTGAGGTTCGTAGGGGGCGCCTTGAGCGAGCCACCGTTCCAGGGTGTCGATCTGAGCTTCGGAGAGTGGGTTCTTGTCCTCCGGAGGGGGCATGCGTTCGTCGGCGTCGGCGTGGGTGATTCGCTGGAAAAAGACGCTGGGTTTCCCGGCGGAGGCGGACTGCAGCAATTGGCGGTTTTCCTCCGAAGGCTGATCGAGTCGCAGCCCCGCTTTGCGCTGCTCTTCATCGGGGCCGTGACAGGCGAAGCAATGGGCGGCCAAAATGGGCCGGACGTCGCGATTGTAGACCGGATCGTCGGTCGCTGCCGCGGCGGTGAGCGGAGCCGAGGCGAGGGCGAAAGCGAGGCCAGAGGCGGGATGCAGGGATTTCCAGAGAGTGGATTTCATGGGGATGGAGTGGCCGGGCGTCACCGGGGTGATGCTGCGCCATCAGGGCCTTTTTTTGAACCCCGAACGGCGGGAAATGCGCTCAACCTTTTACCATGTCATGACGATTGCTGTGCGGTGTAGTGGCAGCGTTAATCCGCGGGAAGAGTAGTGTGTCGTCCCCCGATTTTTAGTCTTGCGTGAGCGGTTGAAAAACCTTAACTTTTCTATGTCCGAGTAAATCGGACTAGGGGTTGAAGGGGCAGCCACTTGGTTATGTCGCGCGAGCAATGGGGGTTACTCGCTTTAGCCAAGGGGTTGCCTCACTCATTTTGGCCCTCGAGCCTGAAAAACACAGGGAGCTCGCCTACCCGAAAGGGTCCGCCCCAGAGGCGTTAGCTTGAAGTGGAAGAGGAGGCTGTGGTGGTCGTGCTACTGCTGCTGGAGGAACTCTTGGAGCCAGAACCAGAACCGGAGTCGGACGAGGACGATCCGCTACTGCTGCTCCCACTGGATTCTTTCTTGCTGCCGCCGTTGCTGTCGCCGCTATCGGATTTCTTAGTTGTGGAGTCGCCATCCTTGGCGCTTTCAGCTCCCTTCTTGTAGGAATCACTTCGGTAATCCGTCTCGTAGAAACCGGATCCCTTGAAGATGATGCCGGCCCCTGTTCCCAAGAGCCGCTTCACCTTACCCTCACAGTCGTCGAACTGACATGTCTCCAACCGTGGGTCATTCATCGACTGGAAGTAGTCGAAGGTCCGGCCACAATCTTCGCAGCGGTATTCGTAGGTAGGCATCTTTTAGACGAGTCTCTACACGCGAATGGCGTGTGTGCAACGGGGTGATTGCGGATCGAGCACACTCGGGCACCCGTTAGAGGCCGAGACCGGATAGGCCAGGGATGCCTCCCGTGACTTTCTCCATCTCCGTCTGCATGAGGGCCTTGGCTTGATCCTGGGCTTGCTTCACGCCGCTGAGCACGAGGTCTTCCAGCATTTCCACGTCTTCGGGATCGACCACGGAAGGATCGATTTTCACACTGAGGACGTCGCCGCCGCCATTGGCAGTGACGGTGACCTTGCCGCCGCCAGCGGTGGCTTCGACGGTTTTCTGTGCCAGATCAGCCTGGGCAGATTGCATCTTGGCCTGCATCTGCTGGGCCTGCTTCATCATTTTAGCGATATTCATGTCGTCGTCTTCGTCAGGGCGAGGTGGTTTCGTCTTTCTTCTCGAGCGTGGCTTCGAAGATGTCGAGCGCTTTCTTAATCAGCTTGTCGTCGTAGAACTCCTTTTCGTCCATCGGGGCCGTCGGCGGCGGGGCCAGGTTTTCCGCGGCCGGAGGGGGCGCTCCGAGACTTGCCGGTGGGGCTGAACCCGGGGAGGCCGTTGCCGGAGGAGGTGCCTGCCGGTCCTCGGCGCCGAAGGGCGGCGCCGCCTCGAGAGCGGCATCAGCTAAATGCGCGGTTCGGGGGGGCTCCGCCACGGGGCCGATGGGGACGCTGTCGTCGATGTAGACGTCGAGCCGCAGTGGCTGTCCGGAGACGTGGCGGAGGTGCTTGTCGATCTCCGAGCGCGCCATGGATGCCCGTTCCTTGGCGAAATCGGTTGGGTGGAAACGCACCACTACGCGGTCATCCTCGATGCCGCCGAAGGCTGCCTGGGAGAAGATCAGGGGAAACTTGGTCTGCACTTGCCGCCAGATCGACGCGGGGTCGCTTGCCGAACCGGAGGCCGCGGGGGCGGGCGCTGGGGTATGGGCAACTTCTTGGGCGGTGGGCTCCGATTCCGGCGGAGCCGCCGGCTTGCTCGAGGCCGTGGGCGTCGGGGCATCGTGCCGGGGAGGAGCAGGTGTCGGGGTTGGGGCAGTCGTGTTTGCCGCGGGCGTGGACGAAACTGGCGGTGCGGGCTCGTCGATGATGGCGCCGCTCAGCACTTTGATGACGTCGCTCAGATTGCTCTCCTGCAGCTTCTGCACCGCCTTGATGATGCCGATCTCGAAGTGCATCTTTTTGTTAGGCGCCCACTTCATGCGGGCGTCGATCTCCGCGAAGTGATCGATGAGTTCGAGGAGGCGGACGGTCTCGACCCCGGCCGCTTGTTGACGCAGTGTTTCCACCACAGCTTCAGCCTGATCCTTGCCCGCGTTCTCCGGGTCGACTTGGTAGACGAGCAGGTTGCGAAAATAGGTGATGAGGTCTGCCAGCAGTTTGGTCAGATCCTTGCCGGCCTCGGTTTGTTGGTGCAGCACGTTGAGCGCGCCCACCGTCCGGTGCTCGAGGATGGCCGTGGTTAGGCCGGCGACTGTCTCATGGGAAGTGAAACCGAAGATATCGAGAACGTGGTGTTCCTCGATGTGGTTTCCGCAGAAGGCGACCAGCTGATCGAGCATCGATTGTGCATCCCGCATGCCTCCTTCAGCGCCCTTGGCCACGCTGTGAGCCGCCATGGGATCGAGCTTGACGTTTTCTTCGTCGGCGATGTGCAGGAGATGCTCGGCAATGATGTTCTCCGGAATGGGCCGGAGATCGAACCGTTGGCAGCGGCTGAGGATGGTGGGCAGGATCTTGTTAGGCTCCGTGGTAGCGAAGATGAACTTCACATGGGCGGGAGGTTCTTCCAGCGTCTTCAGCAGGGCGTTGAAGGCCGCGGTGGTCAGCATGTGAACCTCGTCGATGTAGTAGATCTTGAAGCGGCCCTGGGAGGGAGCGAATTTGGCACTCTCCCGCAGTTCCCGAACCTGCTCGACCCCGTTGTTGCTCGCCCCGTCGATCTCGAGGACGTCGAGGCTGTTTCCCTCGGCGATTTCCTGACAGATGCTCTCCTCCGGGTCGAACTCGATCTTGGGACCACCGCTGCAGTTCAAGGCCTTGGCCAGGATGCGGGCCGTGGTCGTCTTGCCGGTGCCCCGAGGGCCGACGAAGAGATAGGCCTGGGCGATGCGGTCTCCCGCGATGGCGTTGCGCAGGGTCTGTACCACATGATCCTGACCGAGAATCTGTTCGAATGTCAGGGGTCGATATTTCCTGGCGAATACCTGGTAGGCCACGGCGGGACTTTAGAAGTGTGGGTGCGATTGAAAATCCTTTTTCGAAGATTTTTTTCGACCGGCGCCGGTGCTCATTATTACTCGCCCTGGGGTCCCGGGGCGGATTTCACGCAGCGGAAGCCCGTGTGGTTGGTCGAAGTGATCATGTCGGTGATTTGGCGGGCGCTCGGCCGGTAGCCCTTGCAGTAGCAGTCGTTGCAGAGGAAGGATCCTCCGCGGATGACCTTGTGCGGCGTTGTCGCCAGCTGCGGCCGGCGATCGGAGCCTGGGCGGATGCGGCGTCCGGGGTCCAGTACCTGTTCCATCGTCGGTCCGTCGGGGCTGAACTCGGGGCTCCGGATGTAGTAGTCGGGGTCGTACCAGTCGCGGACGAATTCCCAGACGTTGCCTGAGATGTCGTAGAGGCCGAACCCGTTCGGGGGGAAGGACTTGACGGGGGCCGTGGTGGCAAAGCCGTCCTCGGCGGAGTTCTCGTGGGGAAAATCACCCTGCCAGAGATTGGCTTGATGTTCGCCCGAGGGGGTGAATTCCTCGCCCCAGGCGTAGGTCTGGTTGCGGAGGCCACCGCGTGCGGCGAATTCCCATTCGGCTTCGGTAGGTAGACGTTTGCCGGCCCATTTGGCGTAGGCCGTGGCGTCGTCCCAGGAGATGCAGACCACGGGGTGGTCGTCTTTCCCCTCGATGGAGGATTCCGGGCCCTCGGGATGACGCCAGTCGGCTCCGGGGATGAATTTCCACCAAAGCATGTGGTTGTTCAATGGGACGGGCCCGTCGGATTTCTGAAAAAGAAGGGACCCAGCCTTCAAGGTCTCGGGTGGGGCGTCGGGGTAGTCTTCGGGGTCGAAGTCTTTCTCTCCCAGCGTGACGTGGCCGGTGGCCTCGACGAACTCGCGGAATTGGGCGTTAGTCACTTCGGTCTCGTCCATCCAAAACCCTTTCACCCGCACGGTGTGTACCGGCATTTCGTTGAGTTCGCCCTCCGTCGAGCCCATGGAGAACTCGCCGCCGGGGATCCAGACCATGCCGGTGAGAGATCCAGGATCCACCTGGCTCTCGGCGTCGTCATCCGACCGGGAGCAGGACCAGGACAGACCGGCTAGCAGCGAGAGCAGAGCGATCGGCGGGAGATTTCTCATGGACCCAGCTTGAGCGGGCTTGGCGCGCTCCGCAAGCTTGCCTTGCTCATGGTTGGTTGACCCCGCGGGGGAACGCGTCGAAGGATCGCCCATGACGAAATTCCGGCCGTGCATCGACCTGCATCAGGGAAAGGTGAAACAGATCGTGGGAGGCACGCTCGATGATGTCACGGGTGCCGCCGAGACGAATTTTGTTAGTGAACAGAGTTCGGCCTATTTTGCGGCGAGGTATCGGGAGGATGGGTTGACGGGCGGGCACGTCATCAAACTGGGGCCAGGAAATGAGGATGCCGCCCTGGATGCCTTGCGAGCCTATCCCAACGGCCTGCAGTTAGGCGGCGGTGTGGCGGTGGAGAACGCGGCGTTCTATCTCGGGGCGGGTGCGAGTCACGTCATCGTGACCTCCATGCTCTTCGATTCCGAGGGGTGCTTTCGCGAAGAACGCTTGCAGCAGTTGGTGACCGAGGTGGGGCGGGAACAGGTGGTCCTGGATTTGAGTTGCCGGCGGACCGAGCAGGGCTGGTCGGTGGCGATGAACCGTTGGCAGAAGCTCACCGATCTCGACGTGACCGCGGATACCTTGAGGGAACTTTCCGCTTACGCGGCGGAATTCCTCATTCATGCGGCTGATGTGGAGGGGAAATGTCAGGGGGTCGATGAGGAACTGGTGCGACGATTGGGAGCATGGGCTCCACTGCCCATGACCTACGCCGGTGGCGCGCGTTCGTTGGAAGATTTGTCTCTGGTCCAGGAGCTGAGCGGGGGCAAGGTCGATCTGACGATCGGGAGTGCGCTCGATCTCTTTGGCGGTTGCGGTGCCCGCTATGCGGATTGCGTGGCGTGGAATGCCAAGGCGAGGTGAAGGTGCCTCGTACCGACGGGAGGTGAGAGGCCTGTCCCGAGGGACTGAAGTCCCTCCCACTTTCCTGGAGAACACACTTGAGTATCCATCGCAGAATGAAAGAACGTGGCAGGGACTTCAGTCCCTGAGCTTCCACCGTTTCATCGAGGAGCCGGCGTCTCGCCTGCCGGGAGGATTGGAGGGACTTTAGACGTCTACGATATCAAAGAAGGCCGAATCTCGGCACCAGTGGCCACCATGGTCTGGAAGGCATCCGGATCGATGCCAGTGAACTGGAGGAAGAGCTGATCGAGGGCGCAATTGTAGTGGTATTCGCCGTTGCTCCCGTTGACCACGGCGCGGCACTTGTCGAGCATGCGCGCCAGGACGACGTAGCCTCCGAGGGTTTCCCGGGGGCTTCGGGGGACGTCTCGGGTCAGGTCCTGGGCGAGGTCGGAGAGGCTCATGGAGGGAGCCTATTCCCGCCTGGGTGAAGGAATCGAGCGAATTTCGGCGACGAAACGGGGGCGGGCATCCGTTTAACCTGTGAAGTTGCGAGACTGGACGCGAATTTTCCTACTTTCTTACGACGAGATGATTATGAAACAACGATTGTTCCCCACGGCCCTCGCGGTCGCATTTGCCGCCTTGCAGGGCATTTCATCGGCACAGGTGCTTGAACCACCCGAAGTGCTTGAGATCCCGCTCAGCGCCTCGATTGAGCTGGAGACGACAGATGACAAGGTCATGGCCCATGTGGGCGTGACGATCGAACCCAATCCCGACGGAAGCATCTACCAGATTGGCGATTGGGGAGAGCCCCGGATGGATGGTGAGCTCATCTATCTGGACGCCAAGTCGAATGGTCCGCTGGAGTCCTTCAACGTGGATCCGATTCATCAAGAGCACGCCTATTGCCTCTTTTCCCGCAGCGATGGGGGTGGCGGCGGTGGTAACGGTGGAGGAGCGGGCGTCGGTCCGATCGAGTTCGAGCATCTGCATCTGGTGCCCGAGTTTCTCCGGCCTTCGCAGCGGGAGGATGTCGTCATCCGGACCAGGGAAGAATGGAAGGATTGGGTCAAGCGGCATTTGCCGGAGGATGTGCTCGACGGCGCCGGGGTGGAGGAGCCGGTGAATTTTGAGACGCACATGGTGATCGGCGTTTTCCTTGGAAGGGTGATCGAGGGTGCCGGTGTCGAGATTCACGCCATTGATAGTGATGGGGAGGCGATCCACGTGCACTTCGTGGAATGGACTCCCGATCTCATCGATGGAGCGCCGCTGTTCTATCATCGTCCCGGGCACTTGGTGGCGATCCCCCAGTCGGATCTGCCGGTGCTTTTCAATGGACGGCCGCCGCAGGGGAGCGAGGCGCAATCCATTGACTTCGAGCCCGTGGAACTCGTCCCCGAATTCATGCGTCCACTGAAACCGGAGGACGTGGTGATCCGGACGGAAGAAGATTGGGGGGAGTGGACAGGGAAGCATTTTCCTCCTGACATTTTGGCGCCGATACCCGGACCGCCGGTCGATCTCAGTGAGCTGACCTTGTTAGGCGTCTTTCTGGGAGAGACGGATGCGGGGATTGGCATCGACATCATTTCCGTGGAATCCGATGGGAAGGTGGTCACGGTGACGGCGCTGGAGACCTTGCCCGGAGTGCAGCCGGAGGAGGTTGAGCGGACTCGGCCGGGGTCGATGGTGGCCATCCCGCGGACGGATTTGCCGGTGGAATTTCATCGTGAGGTGCTGGCCTTCCCGGGTCCTCCGCCAGGAGTCCCGGGATCGGATCCCGCGATTGAGCTGCCGGTGGCTGCTCAGGAGGAAGCTGGAAACAGTGCCGATGATTGGCTCCCACGGGGCACCTTTCTCGTAGTCTTTCGCGTGGATGGCTTTGAGGTGGCGCAGCACAAGTTTGACTTCAGTGATCAAGGAGGAGGGAATCCCGATCCCGCGAAGATTCCGGCGCGAGCCAAGGTGGACATCACGCAGACGGCGGATTCGGCATCGGCGCATGTGGAAGTGGCCTTCACCGGGGCGCCCTACCACTCCATCGCTGAATGGGGTCCGGTGGAGCGCTGGGGAAACCATTTCGTCCTCAACAGCACGTCCACGGAGATCGTCTTCGTCCGTGCCCCCGACTTGCCTTACTTCGAGAAACACACGTTTGACCTGCCGTTGGGCGCTGTGGGCGATCCTGAACCTCCACAACCGGAGCCGGAGCCCAAGCCAGAACCGAAACCAGAGCCAGAGCCAGGCGATGACGAGCCCATTGATTTCCGCGACGTGGATTCGGATGTTCAGATCGATGTGCAGAAGAACGTGGTGATTGAATCGCGCGACGAGTGGTGGGACCTCATCGGTTTCGAGCCGGGACCTTTGGTCTTGCCGCCGCCCGATCCGATCGATTTCGAGGAAGAGACCTTGATTGGCGTCTTTCGCGGGGCCAAGCCGAACGGTTGTTTCGGTGTCCGGATTACGGACGTCAGAGTGCGTGACGGTGTGCTCTTGGTGCACTATCAGCTGCGCGATCCGCGGCCCACCGAGTTCTGTACCCAAGCCATTGTCCACCCCGCGTCTCTCGTGGCGATTGCCAAGTCGGGTTTGCCGGTTGATTTCATCGAGTATCCCGATCCTGGGTTTGATCCCGATCCCATCCCGGTCGAGCCCGACAACGGGATTGGTGGTGGGGCCGACGGGCCGCCGCCGCCCTTGCCGGAGGGTATCGGCGATTTTTACACGGTGGAGTTTCGCATCGATGGGGTGGCATACGCCCACGCCGAGTTCATCCTGGGTGAGGTGGATCCTGGCGGGCCAGGCGGTGGAGGTGGTGAACCTGACGTGCTTCCCGCCCGGGCGGATCTCAAGTTGGAGGAGTTGGAAGGAGAAGAGGCACTCGTTGCGCATGTGGAGGTGGCCTTCACCGGGGCGCCTTACCACACGGTGGCGGATTGGGGGCCGGTGCTCGAGCGCGGTCCTGACTTCTTCGTCCTTGATGCGGAGGCGACCGAGGTGCAGTTCGTGGTCGAGCCGGAGCTGCCTTATTTCGAGCGTCATCGTTACCTCGTTCCTTTGGCGGGTGGTCCCGTAGTGGATCCCGTGGACCCGGTGGATCCCGATCCGCTTCCCTTCCCTGGAGAGCCGATCGATTTCGAGTGGGTGGAAACGCATCTTCAGATCGCGGAGCCCCATCTGATGGCGATCCAGAACGAGGAAGATTGGTGGGAACTGATTGGCTTCGAGCCTGGGCCCTTGGTGGACCCCGTGCCCCCGCCCGTGGATCTCTCGGCCAACACGCTCATTGCCGTCTTCCTGGGGGAGCGGCCAGACACTTGTTACGGCGTGACGATTCAGGAGGTGTTGTTGCACGACGACGTGCTCCTGACGGTCTACAAACTCCGGGAGCCGCGACCCGATGAAGGGTGTGGTGATGCGCTGACGTATCCGGCTTCCCTGGTGGCGATTCCCAAGATGGAGTTGCCGGTCGAGTTCGTCGAGTTGCCTGATGATGGCGTGGATGATGGAGGGCCAATCCCGGTTGATGGGCATGGAGGTCCGCGGGTTGTCACGGTGGAGTTTCATCTCAATGGGCAAGTCTTGGCCCGCGGGCAATACGAACTCGATGACAGTGGATTGCCGGACCCCGACCCCGATCCGGGCGTGGTGGATCCTAAACCCGATCCCGATCCCGATCCTGATCCTGATCCCGATCCCGATCCCGATCCCGATCCGGGCGTGGTGGATCCCAAACCGGACCCCGATCCCGATCCCGATCGTGGCCCTGACGGCAATCCGCAGGATCCGGTTTCGGGGATCGATCTTCCGGCTGGGTTCGTGGATTGGCTAGGGGAGTTTGTCCCGGGCATGCCACCGGAGTCAGAGTTTGCTGCCGGTGGTGGTGCGGACGGAAACAACCAGGAGGACGCGGCCAGCCTGGCGAAGATGAATCGTGATGGGGACCGTTTCACCGATGTTCAGGAGTATCTGCTGGGAAGGAATCCGATTGACCCGGACGACGTTCCCTCGATTCGGCCGGAGTGGATCCGCGATGATGAAACCGGAGATCCGATGTTTGCCGTTGGTCTCCAACGACGGAAAGGTGCCGAGGAACACGTCGATTTTGTGGTGGAAGTCTCTCAGGATCTGGAGACCTGGGTTGAACACCCCGATTTGGTAAATCTGCTCTCGACCCGTGAACTCAGTGAGGACCTGGAAGAAGTGTTGTACTCCTTGGAGGTCACGGACGAAGGCGCTGCGCTCTATCGGTATCTCCGAATCAGCGTCCGAGAGAAGGCGATTCCGGTGGAATGATGGAGTTGGGGAGAGTAGTTGGAGTCTCTCCCCGTCTTTCCTTCTGACTGAACGCTAGACATGAGAAAGGCCCGGGGAGCGCTGCCCCTGGGCCTTTCTTCGTTTGGGGTCAACAAGAGGCACGAAAAATGACGAACGGGGTGGTCCACGAAAAGCACGGAAGGCACGAAAGGGGCATTGGGGAGGTTGGGTTGGGTGTGTTTGTGAGGTTGGTTGAGGTATGGTGTGTGCCTGAGCATGTTCGTATGGGGTCAGAAGAGGCGCGAGAATGGCGAACGGGGTGGTCCACGAAAGGCATGGAAGTCACGAAAGGGGTATTGGGGAGGCTGGGTTGGGTGTGTTTGTGAGGTTGGTTGAGGTATGGTGTGTTGCCTGACCAGGAAGCATGAACAAAAAAAGCCCGGGGCGTGCGATCTCCCCAGGCTTCTGATTGAGTTGTGGTTGAGCCGGTGTTCTACAGGGCTTGGTCGATGATGTCGTAGACGCGTTTGACCATGTCTTTGCTTTCCTCTAACAAGCCGGCGGAGAGGAGGGCGTTGTCGAAGATCTGGGCGGTGACGAGTTTGGCCAGCTCGGGTTTCCCGGCTGTGGCTTCGGAGAGTTTTTTGATCACGGCGTGACGCGGGTTGAGTTCGAGGATGACCTTGGTGTCGCCCACGTCTTGGTTCATGGCCTTCATCATTTGGCGCACTTGGGCGTTCATGCCGTCGTCCGGTGTGAGGGCAATGGCGGGGCTGTCTACCAAGCGGTCGCCGACGCGGACGTCTTTCACGCGGTCGCCGAGGTTGTCCTTGATCCAGGAGCAGAGCTTGCTGCTGGCGTCGCTGTCGAGGGGTTCGCCTTCCGGAGTGGTGGTGTCGTCGAGTTTGATGTCGTCGCGGTCGACGGAGGTGAGGTCTTTTTCCTCATACTTGCCGAGAGCATTGACGACGTAATCGTCGATGGGCTCGAAGAAGAAAATCACCTCCAAGCCGCGCGCCTTGAAGGCTTCGAGGTAGGGGCCGGCCTCGATGGCTTCGCGGTTGGGGCCGATGATGTAGTAGATCTGTTTCTGTTCTTCCTGGGCTCGATCGATGTATCCCTGGAGGTCGGTGAGTTTGCCAGGTTCGGTGAAGGTCGATTCGAAGCGGAGCAGTTTGGCGAGAGCGTCGCGATGTTCGAAATCGGTGGCGAGACCCTCTTTGATGAAGCGGCTGAATTTGCCGTAGAACTCTTCATACTTCTCGGGATCCGACTTGGCCTCGCCGTCGAGGGATTTGAGGAAGCGTTTGGTGATGAGGCGATTGATCTTTTGAATGAGGGCGCTGTCCTGCATGCTCTCCCGCGAGATGTTCAAGGGGAGGTCGGCGCTATCAATGACGCCTTTGAGGAAGCGGAGCCACTCGGGCAGAAGACCTTTGGCTTGTTCGGCGATGAGGACTTTTTTGCAGTAGAGCGAGACTCCGGGATCGATGGGGCTGCTGAGCATCCTCTCGGGGTTTTCCTTGGGCGTGAAGATGAGCGCGTTGATTGCCAGAGGCGCGTCCGCGGCAAAGTGCATGCGGAAGGCGGGTTCATCGGGCGCGTGGGCGATGAATTTGTAAAACTCGTTGTACTCTTCGTCGCTGATCTCCTTCTTGTTCTTCAGCCAGAGGGCCTCGATTTTGTTGACCCGTTCGCCATTGAGGTTGATGGGGAAGGGGACGAAGCTGCTGTAGGTTTGGAGGATGCTCTTGATCCGGTATTCCTTGGCGAATTCCTCGTGCTCTTTCTTGAGTTTGAGAACGATCTTGCAGCCGCGGCGTTGGCCGGGCGCCTCGTCGATGCTGTAGCCGGTCTTGCCATCGCTGGTCCAGAGGAGATGCTCGCCCTCCTCATTCCAGGAATGGGAGTAGACCTCGACTTCGTCCGCGACCATGAAGGCGCTGTAGAACCCGACGCCAAATTGGCCGATGAGGTTGGACTCCTTTTGATCGGACTCCGACAGGGCCTTGAGGAACTGCTTGGAGCCGGAGTGGGCGATGGTTCCGATGTTTTCCACCATTTCCTCGCGGGACATTCCGATTCCGTAGTCGGCGATGGTGAAGGTGTTGGCCGTGTCGTCGGTCGTGATGTTGATCTCCAGCGGGAGGGAGTCGTCGAAGACATTCTTTTCCGTGAGCTGCAGACGCCGCATTTTTTCGAGGGCGTCGGAAGCGTTGGAGACCAACTCGCGGACGAAGATTTCGCGGTCGGTGTAGAGCGAGTTGATGACGATATCGAGGAGCTGCTGCACCTCGGCCTGGAATGCGTAACTGGTCGCCTGATCGGACATGAATGATGGATTCGGTTTGCTTTGAGGGGGCGCATGATAGCGCGATCAAATCAGTTGTCAAAAGACGCTCCCTTCCCGATGATTCTCCCGCCATGCTCGCCATCATTTCTCCTGCGAAGTCGTTGGATTTCAGCCCTCAATCACTGGTGACCCGGAAAACGAAACCGGCGTTTCTCAAGGATTCGGAAGCCTTGATCGAGGTGATGCGTGAAAAATCACCGGACGATCTGCGGGCGTTGATGGGCATCAGCGAAAAACTGGCTGATTTGAACTACGAGCGCTTTCAGAAATGGGAGAATCCGTATCCTCGAGGCGAGGCCAAGCAGGCCGTACTGGCGTTTCGGGGTGACGTGTATCAGGGCTTCGAGCTGGAGACGTTTGAGGAGGCCGATTGGGCTTTTGCCCAGGATCATTTGCGGATCCTCTCGGGCCTGTATGGCTTGCTCCGCCCGCTCGACCTGATTCTGCCCTACCGGTTGGAAATGGGGACCAAACTGGCGACATCTCGGGGTAAGGATCTGTATGCCTTCTGGGGCGATCAGTTGACGGAGGCGCTGAATAAGGCCTTGAAGAAGCAGGGGGACGACGTGCTGGTCAACCTGGCTTCGAACGAGTATTTCGGGGCCGTGAGGCCGTCGGTTCTCAAGGGACGGATTGTCACTCCGGTATTCAAGGACATGAAGAATGGCCGGCTGAAGATCATCAGTTTTTTCGCGAAAAAGGCTCGGGGGATGATGGCTGATCACATCATCCGCCACGGTTTGAGTGAGATCGACGATTTGAAGGGCTTTGACGGGGGCGACTATGGATTCGACGCCTCGCTTTCGGACGAGAGCACGCTCGTTTTCACCCGCGGCGAGCGCTAGTAGAGCGGAAGGATTGAGTCGGGGTGGGATTCCTCGGAGCAGCCGGAGCGGTTGTCCGACAAGCCTGATACCATTGACCTTCAGCGCACTCGTGAGTTAGGGGCGCGAGTCGGCTAAATTTTTAAGGAATATCCATATTTTCCATATTTTAACTTGATTTCCAGGCTAGTCTTTGGCTTGTTCCAGCAAACGGCTTGAGGCGGTCCAGCTGGGGCGACGACATATCGGACCCTCGGGAGCGTTTCGAGCGTGACAGACATCCCGAAGGCCATGAACGCTCTCAGTCCCAACCTTGCCCAGAAGCCGCAGACGACGATGTACCGCATCGCGGACGACAAGGTGGCGAGTTCGGCGACGGCGGAGGACGCGGAGGCGTTTCGCGAGGAGGTGGACTACCTGCACTATTTCGTGGTCAGCGTGGGCGAGGCTCTGGGGATGACCATGGTTGACTATGCTGCCTTTGTCGAGCGGGAGGCGCGCGTCGGATTTCGCTTCAATAAGAGTCATGGCGTTCAGACCCAGGAGATCAATGGGATCACCTCGACGGCGCCGCTGCCGATCAAACAGTTGTTAGACGAACTTCAGTAAGGAAGGAACAGGAATCCGTGCCCCCCACCGCTTCGCTTTCTGCCTCCCTCACGGAGCTTCACCGGTTTGGTCCGGTGACGGGAGCCTGTCTCTTGTACAAGGACTTCATCGTAGCCAATCATTTGCCGTTTTCGGACAAGAAGATGAATCATGTCTGCGGGACGGTGACCGAGATGTGCAATGGTTACCAGTCGGTGGGGCGGCCGATCTCGGAGTACTATTTCGGGTACAATGATTGCCAGATGCTGGTGCATTGTGCCGGGCCGATCCGTCTGATTATTCTCACGGAGAATACGGCGGACCCGGATCAGATCGGCATGGCGGCACGGCAGTTTCTCCAGGCAAATGCCGCGGTACTGGATCAGTTAGACGTGACGGGGCTCACGGAGAGGGTCAAGCTGCCTCCTCCGAAGAAAACGGCACCCTCGGAATCGCGCCGCGCTGCCCTGGTCAGCGTGCCCGATGAGGTGGAGGAGGAGACCCCGGATGCGTGGCTCGATTTCCGCCAGAGTTTGATTCAGGTGTTGGTCCAGGTGTTGGGAAGTGCTCAGGGCACGAGGCTGGTGGATCGCGTGGTCAAGGAACATGGCTACGGCAAGCGGCTGCCCTTGAAGGTGGATTTTCGGAGTATCGCGCGGGCGGTGGTGGAGAAGATTCCCAATCGCTCTCGCCGACGGAGTTTGCAATCGGCGGTGGATGAACTGATCCGGCATCTTCATCTTTGAACGAGTGCTCTTCCCCCATGTTGCCTAATCTCACAGATTCACAATCTCCTTGACCGGTATGTCCCACTCCCATTCCTCTCGCCTGTTGAGTCCCGTCATGGTGGGGCTTTCGCTTTTCTGTTGTTGTGTGATGGCTTCTGCCCAGACGGAGCCGGCGGTGGCGGGCGGTGCGGCTACGGCTGCGGCCGCTGCCGATGCGGTCACGGCAGGTACGACCGGGAGCATGACGGCGGTGGACCGCGGCTTCTTTCTTCTCTGTGCGCTGCTCGTCTTGCTGATGCAGGGGGGCTTTTGTTTATTTGCGCTCGGGATGGCGCGGGCGAAGAACGGCATTGATGTGATGATGAAGCACTTGATCGGGTTTGCTCTGGTCGCGCTGGTGTTTTTGCTCAGCTTCCCTTTCATGTTCGGCCCTTCGATTGACGGCTGGATCGGTGACGGGGAATGGAGTTATGTCTGGGAGGGGCCACCCAATGGGGACATGTGGATTTTTTGGCTCTTTCAGGTGGGGCTGGCCGGCATCGCTTGCACGCTGGCCTCCGGGGCCATGGAAGGGCGGACGCGATTTGCCGGCTACCTTTGCGGCACGGTGGCCTTGGCCGGGATCGTCTATCCCGTGGCGGGCCATTGGGCTTGGGGTAGCCGTGGAGCGCTGATCGGCATGGCCAGTGGTCAAGGCTGGCTGGAGCAACGCGGTTTTCACGATTTTGCCGGATCGACGGTGGTGCATGTGGTGGGGGGCGCTTGTGCCCTCGCGGGAGTGCTCGTTGTCGGCCGGCGGGCCGGGCGATTTGCTCCCGACGGTACGCCCCGGCTGCTCGGAGGCCATCATCTCTCGATGGCGGGACTGGGGGCGATTCTTCTTTTGTTTGGCTGGTTTGGTTTCAATGCGGGCGCCCTGGGCTCTCCGAGTCCCGCCCTGGGAGAGATCGTGGTGAACACGCTCCTGGCGGCGTCGATCGGATCCTGCAGCGCGATGGCGTCCCGTTGGATCATGGATGGCCGTCCGGATCCGGCGATATCCATGAGCGGAGGCTTGGCCGGAATGGTGGCGATCTCCGCGGGCTGCGATGTGGTGAATCCGTTGGCGGCGATCGGGATCGGGCTGGGAGGCGGATTGTTAGCCAATTTCGGGGGATTGCTGCTGGAGAGAATTCGGGTGGACGATGCCACCAATGTGGTTCCGGTGCACTTGTTCAGCGGCTTGTGGGGGACTTGGGCGGTGGCCCTGTTTCATCGTGATGGGTTTGCCAGTGGACTCTTGCCTACCCAGGCGATCGGGAGCGTGAGTTTAGGGCTGGCGGCTTTTTCGGTGGCCTTCATTTTCTTCAAGGTGATCGATCTAACAATTGGCCTGCGTGCCGGAGGGGAGGAGCAGGGAGACGGTTTGGATTTTGCCGATCACGCGGCCAACGCCTATCCGGATTTTGTCACCACGGAGCAGGGTTGAACGGATGCCTTACCCTTGGGGGGCGACGTGTTCGGGGGCAATGTGCACGCCGCCATCGACGTCGAGGACGGAGCCGGTGATGTAGGAGGCCTCGGGACCGGCAAGAAAGAGGACGGCACGGGCGATTTCATCGGGGGATGCCAGGCGCTTAAGAGGCAGGGCCTCTCCTCCGGTGCGGAGTTGCTCCTCCGTGAAGTAACGGCGTTCGCCCGGGGTGTCCGTCCAGCCGGGATTGACCGCGTTGACCCGGATGCGGTGATGAAAGAGTTCCTTGGCGAGGACGCGGGTGAAATGAATGGCGGCGGCCTTGCTCATGCCGTAGGCCGCGTTGCCGGCAAAGGGAACACGGGCGTGCACCGAGCTGATGATGACGATGTTTCCCGGCTCGCGGCCCTCCTGACATTGTTTCTGCATCTGGCGGGCGGCGCATTGGCAAATGTGAAAGAGACCCATTTGATTGACCTCGAGGACGCGGCGGAACTGTTTCCAATCGGCTTCGCTCACGGTTTCGCGGCAATTGGTGGCGACATTGGAGACGACGAGGTCGATGGCGCCGAAGCGGGTGAGGGCACGGGCGTACATATTCTCGACGGCCTCCCGATCCGAGACGTCGGCCACGCAGGAGAGAGCTTCTTGGCCCTCGGCTTCAATCGCCGTCCGGGTGTCATCGAGCGAGGAAAGTGTGAGGTCGTTGATGACAACGTGGTATCCCGTGCGGGCCAACCCGATGGCGATGGCCTGACCGATACCTTGAGCGGCTCCGGTTACGAGGGCCACGCGAGATGAGGAATTCACCATGATGGTTGAACTCTCCTTCGATGATGATTGGAAATCAAACGCGGATCTTGAGGGCGGGTGGGGGAGGGGCGAGCACCAATCCGGGATAGGGTACTTCTAGGGTGATCCTGGGACAATCGTCCCGATGGTGCGTTTTCGTGGGGAAACATGTGGATAAATTCGCTGAGAACCGCATGGGAGAGCGAGAGAGGGGTTCGTTCTTACCCGGAGGCTCTCGAATTTGCGTCTGGACCGACACTAGAGATTGCAAGATCTCGATCTGGGAAGAAAATACTGGCGAACAATCGTCATGCTCATTTGGCCAGCGCCCTCAATACCAGAATGATGTCCCGCCTCATGGTTGGCAATGTGGGGCGTAGACGCTGCTCGGTATTTCCCAATGAAGGAGGAGGATCAAGGGAATGAGAATCGAGTTTGTCGGATTGCCTGGCGCCGGAAAATCGTATCTCTGTAGGACGTTAGGATGTTGGTTGGCCAGCAATGGGGACGGCATCGATCTTGGGGGGCGGGTCTCTCCGTCCGCGGATGAACAGAATTGGATTTGGTCACAGCTAGCCAAGCTTTTTGGGGCATCCGGTTTCGTGATACGACACCCGTTGGAAGCTTTTCGTATTGCCGGGGTCGTTCAAAAGAGCGGTCAGCGTTCAAAGCGTCACATGGTGACGAAATCCCTCAACTTGCTTGCCGAGCTGGGTCGATTTGACTCGCCGCGGAACGGGCTCATCAGTGATCAGGGGGTGCTCCAGGCTGTGTGGTCCATTGCTCTCCATGCGCGTCGACAGGTGATCGATGAACTGTTGGGTGCCGCCCGCCCGTGGCTGCCCACCGCGGCGATCCGGGTGGATGTCGGCCGGTCGGAACTGATTCGCCGGTTGGGTGAGCGGGAGCGGGGGCACAGTCGATTTGATCGACTACAAGGTGAGGATTTGGCGAAAGCTCTGGACCGAAGCGCGGATTTGTTAGGCGACATTCTTCGCACTTGGGAGAATATGGTGCCCACGGCCAAGCATGTTTTGATAGAAAATCCACGCGGATCCCAGGCGGCGGACGTTCTCTCCCCCGTGATTCGGCTGGTCTGTGAAGATCATGGAGAGGTTGAAGCTCGGCCTGGTGGGGAATCTCAGAGCTAACGATGCAACCAGGTATTTTGAAGGGCCTCGGTTCCACACGCGCTGTATGTCGCCCAAGCGCGGAGGCGGAATTCTTCGTGTCCGATGATTGAGACCAAGGAAAAGCGCGACGGCACTGCCGGCCCGTCCTGGCGGGTGTACCTGCTGAAATTGTCCGGCCCTCCTGGTCTTCGTCTGGCCGGGGCTTTCCTGCAGTTCTTTGCCATTGTGTTTATTGCGCGGATGCTAGGCGACGCCGAATCGGGAGAGTTCTTTTATTGGGCCGCCATCTTGATGTCGTTGGGGCGGGTGGCGACGTTTGGGATGGACAAGATCTCCCTCCAGCAAGTGCCGCGGTTAGCTGGCGCCGAGCACGGAGCGCTCTCGTCATTCTTGTCCAGCCTACGCGGAATCAGTCTCGTCCTCTCCGTCGTCATCGGAGTCATTCTATCTCTTTATGCCTTATTCCTGCAGCCCGACGGTGGGCGGTCAGACGCTTGGTATCTCTTGCTGCCGGCGGGCATTGCCGGCGTGGCTATGTGCCGGATCAATGGTGAAGCAATCAAGGGGCTGGGGCGACCGGTATTGGGCGTTGTTTATAGACACGTGGCGGCGACGAGCGTGTTTCTGATTCTTCTACTTGTGGTCGGGGCCAGACTGAACGCCGAGATTGCATTGACTTGCTACACGGCGGGATTTTGTGCGGCGGGGTTCGCCGCTCTATGGGGGCCTGGTTTTATGAATCTCGGTTTTGGGATACGCTTGCCGGGATTGGGCGAGTGGCGGAAAAGGCTTCTCATGGGCCTGCCCATTTTTGCGACCTCGCTCTTTGCCGCCCTCAACTACATTGTCCCTCTGGGGATCCTCGAACACTGGCATTCGTCTGCGGGCGTGGCCTACCTGACGACGTCCTACCGGATGTTCATGTTGTTTGAGGTCCTCGCCTTGGCGGTCTACGCGATTACGATGCCGCAGCTATCCCGCGCCGCTCACGCCCATGATTTGAGGGCAACGGCGAAGATTTATCGGAGTTCGGTTCGCAATGGGCTGCTCATATTGGGCCTTCCAGTCCTGGTGGCCTTTGCCGGAGCGGCTCCGCTAATGAGCCTATTTGGAGGCAGCTTTTCCGAGGCGGCTCCCGTATTCCAGACGCTGCTTCTCTTCAGGCTATTGGCACTCTGCCTCGGTCCCACGGAAGATCTTTTACTCATGGTGGGGCACACTGGCAGATTGGCGTTCTTTGCCATCGTCAAATTGACGGTGACCTTGATCGCAGCCCCTTTCGTGGTCAGAGCCTACGGCCCGATTGGGATGGCCTGTCTCATCGGTTTTGGAATCTTTCTACAGAATGGACTTTGCCTGTGGCATTTTCACCGGATGACAAAATCAAAAACGCACCACGAATAGAATAGAAAGAGCGCCGGCGGATCGACGTCTCGTTAGAGAATGCCGGGCTTGGCCTGACTATTCCTGTTGTTCGCCAAGCGGGAGCGGAATACCATTGGCTTCCGATAGAACCACGGAGCGGTGCCGCGTTCCCGCCACTCATTTTTGAATGTCTTGCTGAGCTCTTGGTCCAACTCGAAGTCTTGAGAGGCAAACTCCGCTATCCACTGCGACGCCGTCATGGGACTCTTCGGGAGCCGGTCCCGAGCACAGGGTGGAGAAGAAAATAGGACGGTGTCAGCATGGCGGCATAGACTACGAATGAGATTCTTTGCCGCAACAGGCGGCAACTGAATCGCGACCTCCATGCAAATGGCGAGATCGAATTGACCTAGCGGTTTTGCGATGGCTTGCGGATCGGTGAAGTCAACGCGGGAGACGTCCAGCCCGCGTTGACGACAAAGGTCGAGGGCCTGGGGCGCAAAATCTGCGCCACGTGCCGAGACTCCCTGATTTCCCAATTGCTCGAGGAGATTGCCCGTGCCGCACCCCAGATCGACCGAGGTTTTTGGATTCAGATGGTCGACAATCGATCGGGCCATGACGGCCGCACTTCGGCCGGTGGTGGCATCGATCATTTCGTAGTAATCATCGCCGTAAACCTCAGCATGGCTGCGCCTTCGATGATACCATCGTTTCCACATGGTCCGAAGCCTGACGGCAGTCCGGTTGTTCGTGAGCCACTGGACCAGCCAGGCCGGCATCAAAAATGCCAATAGTTTCTTGCCCGTTCCATAATGAACCTTGGCTACATTGGGCTGCATGCCTATCTCGGCGTTCGATTCCACCGGTTGAATCTCATCGTGGGGCATCTAGTGGATTTCGCGTTTCTTTTGGGCGCGAACACAGACACCCTGGACATAGATCGGGGACACGTTGTCGTACATCGCGGGGTCATTTTCTTCAACGGCCATCCCGGTAAGACCCGTCACGCATGAGGCAAAGTTTCCGTAGGTTTCGACTTCGATCATCTCTTGACCGAAGACGTCGCCAAAGAGGCGTTCACACGACGTGCGGGTAAAGCGCCAGAACTCGACATCTTTCAATTCGGAGTCGTGCTGGGCCGTGCATGGAACGGTCACGAGGAGAATCCCTCCGGGTCGAAGGGAGCGATGGGCATGACGAACAGCACTTTGCAAATCGTAGACGAATTGGAGCGTTTCATTGATCATGAAACAGTCGTAAGTATTTGAAGGGAGGCAGTCTGCCGTCGCCAGATCGGTAAAGATATTGGCGTGACGGTTGTTGGTGTCGATATCCAGGATGTCCACGCGTTTGAGCGCCGAGCCAAGGCTGTTGGCGTATCGTGGATTCTTGATCTCCAGTACCGTGCCTGTGATATCGTCACGATGGGCATTCATGAACCGATCGATATAGAATCGACTCACCGGTGTTCCTCGATCCACTCCCCAATTGGAACTTGCCGGTTTCAGAGGGATGTTTGGAGCCGGTTTCAATTTCCGGACGACGGGCTGGGTCACTCTCTTGATTTGCTTTTTTAGGGGCGCGATAATCATGATACTTAGCGGTTCTGAGAGTGTTATCAAAGATGAGAATATTCTCAATTAAGAGAAACAAGTGTCTTGAGATGTTAGAATTTCTCTAATAAAATATCATAACTAGAACAAATCAAGATGGAATTATCGAATAATGGATTCACATTTGGCATTGTTAATGTGTTTGAAAATGTGAATGGCATTGAGCGTGCCGAGAAATCATCAATGGAGTGAAGCGCAATGAATTTCCGTCGACGATTGACGAATGGATTTCGGCTCTTGCGGAGTCAGGTCACGAGGAACAGCGCTATCCTTCTGTATCATCGTGTTGCCGAGGGGAGTGCGGATCCCTTTAATCTCTGTGTCGCCCCGCGTCATTTCGAAGAACAGATGGAGTGCATCGCCCGGTCCGGTTCCGCACTCGCCATTGACGAGTTCACGCGTCTGCAGGACGCGGGTGAACTGCCCCAGGGATCGATCAGTGTCACATTTGACGACGGCTATTTGGATGTGTTGGAAAATGCCCTTCCGATACTGGAAAAATACGAGCTTCCCGTGACGATATACACCATCTCGGGAGTCTTGGGTCAATGCACTTGGTGGGACCGCTTGATCGATCTCATTGAGATGCCGAGGGTGCTCCCGGAGAGGATTGAATTGGAGCTGCGGCATTCCCGATTCTCGATTGACACAGGCAGGCACAACCGAAAGCAAGTCATTGCGAAGCTTTATTCTCTTCTCTTGAGACAATCGGTCGACGAGCGCCAAGAAGCGCTTGCAACGCTCGAGCAGGTCGTTTGTTCCACGGAACGTGGAGACCATTCGCCGCCGCGCATCGTGAGTGCCCGCGAGCTCCACAAATTGGCGGAGCACCCGTTGATCACGATTGGCGCTCACACGGTGAATCACGCAAGGCTTGTCGACCTGGTGCCATCCGAGCAGTTCAGAGAGATTGATCAGTCGGTGAGAGAGATTTCGGCCGTGATTGGGACAGCCGTGACGACGTTTAGTTATCCTTTCGGAATCCACGGCCGGGATTATACGGAGCAGACGATGGAGGCTGTCCGGAGTGCTGGTCTGAAACATGCTTTGGCAGCGGATCTCAATGTGGTGACGTCCGCGGCGGGGCCGCTTCGCTTACCTCGTCTATGGGTGCACGACGTGCCGGGCCGAGTTTTTTGGCGGAGACTTGGTTATTGGCTCTAGCCGGGGTGGGGATGGTGGCATGGAGTCTGCTCGCTCGATCTTCTGACAGGACGCCGGACAGATAAACAATCCAAAGAAAACCAATAGTCGAGGGGCCGAAGCAATCGCTCAATTGATTGCAAAGGATGTAGATCATCGACGCGACGTAGCAGGCAAGAATGCGTTGTTCATTCGAGGTCACGGGACAGCGAATCACGTGCAACCATTTGGCCGCGGTGCGAAGGAGGATCACCAGGCAAAGGCAGGCGACGGACAAGGCGCCGATGATTCCGATTCCCTTGAAATAATCGAGCACCAGGTTGTGCGCATGACTCAAACCGAGAACCTTTTCGCCCGCACCGCTTCCGATTAGCCAGTGGGCTTTGCCCTCATTCATCGCTTCATTCCAGAGGAGTCGGCGCGACTTGAGCGATTGGTAGTTGGAGATGCCGCCTTCTACGATGCTGCGCATCTTGCGTCCCACCGTGGGATCCAGTCTTTCTGCGAGTTCGAGGCCGAACATGGCGAGGAGGCAGGCGGCGGCTCCCAGGGCGCAGAGGAGCAGCCCCGTTCGCAGCAGATGTTGTCTCCGAATTCTGAGGGTCGCATAGAGCGCGGTTGAGATGATGAGGCCGACGGCCAAGGGCGTCTTTGAGCCCGTGCGAAACAGGGTGTAGACCAGGAGAAGCCATAGAACGGCCCAGGCAATCTTCTTCAGCTTTTGGTTAGTCATGGCCAACTCGGCCGTCACCAGAGGCAGCACCACCGCGAGCGCGATGGCGTGCTGGATTGGATTCTCAAAGAAGCCGTTGAGACGGTAGAAACCGCGAAAGAGGTGCTCCTGGAGCGGAGGTAGGGCAAATGAGAGGATGAATGGGGCAATGCTGAGTAGGAGACAGGCGGCGACCAGCAATCGGGGCAGGAAGAGAAGGCGGTTCTTCAGATGTGGTCCCAGCGCGACGAAGCTTCCGAAGATGGCCAGTGGAACCAAACAGGGATAGATGATGCGAATGGTCCGAACGGGATCGTTGCTGTTGATCATCGAGAGCAGGCTGAGCACGGTCATCACCCCCAGGAGAGAGAATTCGATCCGCAGCATGCTCAATCGAGAGATCAGGTCTCGCCGGGACACGGCGATGACGAGTGGAGTGATGAGGAGTAGAGCAGGTGTGGCGAGCGAGAGGGGAACCGGCCAAACGAGCCAGAGGCTCAATGCATAGACCGCGGTAGGAGCCGTGAGCAGCAGCCAAGCAGTCCTCCGCGACGCGCGGGAAACGGTGTCGCTGGACCGTGTCCGTGCCGGTGCGAGGAGGAGTTTGCTGAGAAATCTGCTCTCCATGTGACTCAAAAATGAGTCCAAAGGGGAGAATTTCAATAAAAACTGGGAAAAGTATTTGTAGTGCGTATCATATTTTAGATATTGGCGCTGAAAAACGCCCACGCTCCCCCCACATGAGTTATTCGATCGCGAAACTTGCTGCGGACCCTTCTCGGGAACTGGTCGCTCGAGGCGCCCCAAGTCCGGGCCCGGAACTGGTATTTGATCCGGTCATCGATCGCTTCGATCTCACCTACCTTCTACGCAAGCATTGGTGGAAACTCGCCCTGGCGCCCCTCATCGGCTGCCTCATTGGCTTCTCGGCTTATCGAGCGAGGGAGCCGCTCTACGAGGGGTCTGCCGTCGTCTTGGTGGAGCCGAGTTTTCAAGAACTGATCCGGGTGGAGAATGTCGGTAGCGGCCACGATGACCTGGCCGGGCTCCGATCTCTCGAGATTGCCCTCGTGGCGGACTCGGTCATCCTTGGGGTCGTGGAAAAACTTGGATTGCGGAAGGAGGCCGGGTTTTTGCCGCCGAGGCTCGCGAAGAATCCCGAGCTTTCCGATTCCGAGTTAGTTAGTTTTCTTCGCGAGAACCGGATTAGCTCGGCCTTGTTGCCGGATACCCGTCTCATCAAGATCAGCGTGCTCGACTCCGATCCGGATCGCGCCCAGCGCATGGCCCAAGCTTTTACCTCCGAGTTCGAAGAGCTTGTCTCGGAACAACGTGAGGCCGAGGTTCTTCGAGCGACGAAGGATCTTGAACTTCGATCCGAGCGGGCCCGGCATGCCGCTCTGGCTTCCGAACAGAAGCTAAAGGAATACCGGGACAAGAACCCCGGGCTTCCGGTGGAACAAGACAATGATCTCTTCAATGCGCGAATCACGCGCCTTGGCGAGGAACTCAACCAGATCACGGAAGAACGGCGCAAACTTGGAAGCCAGAAGCACACTCTCGAGGGAATCGATCCTGATCAATCGCCCCTCGAGGTCATCGACATCGCGCAGTACCGCGACGTGGAGCATGTGTCGAGGCTCCTTGAGGCCGTGGCGCAGTCGCGTTCCAACTTCACGGTGGTGGCGAAGGACTACCTGCAGAAGCATCCCATCTATCAGAAGGCGAAGGCCGAAGTCGATCGCAATGAGAGTCTCCTTAAGGACCTGGCCAAAGAGATCATTTCGACGATCCAGGTGAAGCATGCCTCAGCCCTGATGCACGAGAGAGAAGTGACAGAGGAACTCGCCGCTCTCACAGCGAGAATCGGCGAGGCGAAGGAGCGAAGTTCGGAGTTTCGGGCGCTGCAGCAGCAGACCGAACGGGACTGGGGGATCCACCAGGCGTTGCAGACCAAACTGGGAGAACGAGCGCTGGCGACCGCCCGGCCGGAAAATATTGCCACCGTGGTCTCCGGGCCCCTCAGACCCCACGATACCGCAAACCCCGGCCTACTTCTCTACCTTGGTCTTGGAGGCGGGATCGGGATGCTTCTTGGGGGAGGCTGGCTGGGATGGTTGATCTTGGCGGGCCTGCCCTACTCCAACCCGCGGCAACTTGAGGAGCGAACCGGTTTGCCGATCGTCGTGGACTGGACGAAGTCTCCCAGCGTCGATGGCGTGCAATCGACACGTTTGCTCCAACTCCTGGCTCAGGGCAATGATCAAACGATTCAGGTATCGGCTCCTCATTTCAATGGCGCCGGTCGGGCCGTGGCTTCTCACGTCGCCCGTCTCGCGGCCAGCCATGGGAGAAAGACGCTACTGGTCCTGGTCAAGTCGGATGAAGTCCACTGTGAATTCGAACCGACGGATCTCTCGAACTTGATGATCCTCGAACTGGCACCCGAGACGATCCTCGACCTGAATAAATTTCCGGCGGGTCTCAATACGCTGAAGCACAGCTTCGATCATATCGTTTTTGACGCCAGCCAGTCTGAAGATCCGGACATTGTCGAATTCTTGGCTAGTCACACGGATCTTGAAATGATCGTCGTGGGCAAGGACACGACCAAGAAGCAATTGGTCGAGGATCGCGTGGCCAAACTCAGCCGAGGACACCAGTCCGACGTCGCCATTGTCATGGTGCCTCCTCCCGCTCGCTTCGCCCGCTATTCACTCTTTAACACGACCCGGTCCATTGAAATCTAGTCGCTTTCTTTATATTATTGCCAGAGGAGACGCGTTTGGGGGTTCGACGCGTCACGTGTGTGACATCGGGGCCCGTCTGCGGAAGGATGGTCACGAGGTCATGGTTCTCGTTGGTGGAGAGCCGTCCCATGAGGTTCCGAAGCGGCTTGCCCGCGCGAACGTTCCCTTCACCTGCATTCCTTCGCTCGGAAGGGCGATTCATCCCTGGAAAGACCTTCGGGCTCTCGTGGCACTGCGGAGGGAGATCGCCGGATTCTCTCCCCAGTTGATCTCGACCCATGCCTCCAAAGGCGGCTTCCTGGGCCGCCTGGCAAGTGTCGGGGCGGGCGTTCCTGTCTTTTACACGCCGCACTGTTGGTCGTTTGTCGATGGCTTTCCCAGACGCAATCTCTATCGCCGTATCGAAAAATGGATGGCGAGATTGGCCTCCGTCATCGTCACGGTTTGCGAGGAAGAGCGCCGCTACGGGCTTTCTCAGGGAGTCGGAACTGCCCAGCAGACAATCACCATTCACAATGGCGTTGGCAGTCTCACGGACGTGTCCCCGATCGTTGGAGGGATGTCAGATAGGATTACTGTCAGGATTGTCATGGTGGGGCGATTCGAGGTTCAGAAAGATCAGCCACTCCTGCTGCGAGCCCTGTCAAACTTGCTGGAGCATGACTGGCATCTCACTCTTGTCGGTGATGGTCCCGAAAAAGACGCCTGTGTCCATGCGGCTGAAAGCCTAGGAATCGACCAGAGAGTCACCTTCGCCGGATATAGCAGTTCGGTGGAAAAGGAGCAGCTTGGCGAGCAAGACCTGTTTGTCCTCGCCACCAATTGGGAGGGGTTTCCGCGCAGCATTCTCGAGGCGATGCGCGCTGGCCTGCCCGTGATATCGAGTGATGTGGGTGGCTGCGCAGAGTCTGTCTTGCACGGGATCAATGGTCTGATTGTTCCCCAAGGTGACGAAGAAAAGCTGACCGAGGCTCTGGAACGGCTGATTTCGGATCGAGCACTGAGGCTCCAAATGGGCCGCCGCGGCTTCGAATTCTACCGGGAGAAATACCACTTCGAGGCCATGTACCAGGCCCATCTCCGGTTGTACGAGGCAGTCCTTGACAGTCTGCCCGTTGAATCTCTGGTGACGGCCAATTGCGAGCTGGTGAGCAGATGAGGATTTGGTGAGGACAACAAGAGCAATGATAGGATGTTCCCGGAAAAATGATCAATCCCATGGCTAGGGACGCTACGAGCAACAGATGATGAACGATCTCGCCGTCTTGATCACCGTGTACAATGACCGCGCAGGGTTGTTGACCGCGCTGGATTCCATCAATGAGCGGGACAATGCCTTCACGGTTGTGCTCGTTGATGGTGCCAGCGAAGAGCCGGTGCGGATCGACGAGGACGATTATCCGTTCAAGCTCGTTGTGATTCGGCAGGAAGAGAGATCGGGGATCATCGGTGGCTTGAATGCGGGTCTGGATTACATCCGGGCTCAGGGTTTCCGGTTCATGGCGCGGCTGGATGCGGGCGATGTGCAGTTTCCCAATCGGCTGGCCACTCAGTATGAGCGGCTTCGTTCCTCCGATGAGCTTGCCATGGTCGGGAGCAATGTCCTTTTTAGGAGTGAAGAAACGAATGAAGAACTCTTTGTCACCAATCTTCCTTTGAAGTCAGAGATGATCCGGCGATGGAGCATGTTTCGAACGTGTTTCATGCATCCCGCGGTGATGATCCATCTCGACCGGGTCGACTCAGACTTGCGTTATGAGACGAAGTATTTGCACATTGAGGACCACATCCTCTTTGCCAAGATCGCGCAACGTTACCCGACCGAGAATCTGAGAGAGCCGCTCTTGGCTTGCTACGTGCGGGAGCACGGCATCAGCCGGTCGAATGATCGCGAGCAACTGATCTCCGGGATACGGCATCATTTGGACCACCCGAGACCGCTCAATTTGCTTTGGTACGCCTACATTGTGAAAAGAAGTCTCTATCTGTTCACGCCGTTCTCATGGCGCTGTCGGATCAAGAATGCGCTGGGGTTTTCCCGTCCTCCTAACCATTCCTCTCTGGGAACGGTGTCGCGGTGAGACGCAGAATCGCCGCCCTTGAACCTCTTAGCCTGGGATCTATTTTTTGTGAAGGCGAATGGACGATCAAAGTTGCCCGAGAGTCCCATTGCGGCCGGTGCGAGCTGCGGGGCAGGTCATGATTATTCTGATAGGGTCGCGATTCTCGGAACCAGTCCTGTGTTGTTGTTAGAAGGCCTCTTCAGGGCGCGTTCCGGACAGCGTGTCCTCTTCCTGGAGGCCAACGATGAACTGGGGGGTGCCTGGGCTGCGACCGGGGCCTTTGGGCTGCGGGATGTCGAGGGGGCCTGTCATCTCATGGTGAATTACCGTGGGGTCTACGAATTCCTCTCCGAGTATTGTGGCATTCCCATGGAGATCTGCCGGCCTGAGCCGGTTGTGTGGCGCAATGGGGCCTTCAGCCCGTTCAATACGAGCCTCGATGTTCTTCGGCGGAGTCTTGGGCTGGCCGCTAGACTGGCTGCGGTGGCGCTCATTCGCGGCATCGAATGGTTGTCGGGGAATCGATGGCGGTTTGGCGGAACTCGGGATTTCAGTTTTCAACGAACGGCGCGCAATCTTTTGAAGCGGCGCCTTCATCCCTTCTTGGCATCTGCGGCAAAGCGGGCCATCTGCTATCCGGTGGGAGGCTCTCCGGCGATGCTTCGACAGCTCCGTGAGGAGCTGGAACGTCTCGGCGCCCAATTTCATGCCGCGGAGGCGAAGAGCTTGTTGGTGCGGGAGGATGGCGTGGAGATCGGTTTCGAGAATGCGGAATCGATTCGAGTTCGTCGCTTGGTCACCTCGGAATCCTGTGCCGTTGCGTGTGTCCGGACGGAGGAGGCGTCGCGTCACTTTGCGATTCGGCGCCGAACGCATCCGGTACTGGTCATGAAAGTGGATCTTGATTCGGCCATTCTCAGCTATGCGGAGTTCCCTTTTGATCCGCTCATTGAGCGGGCGGCCGATGTCACCGGCTATTGTCGTGGAGAACTCGGCCCCCACACACGGATCTTGATCTGTGAACCGTCCGTTCCCGTTGGGGAGGACGGGAGCCTTCCCTTGCCGGATGAGGTGATGGATCATCTGAAATCGAAGGGGCTTCTGCCAGAGAGTGCGCGGGTCCGCGCTCATGTCTACCGGGAGATCCAACTTCGGGCGGGTGAGGGAGCCCTGGTGGATTACTTGAAGTCCCTGTCGGGAGGGAAAGGGAAGAGTGTGCAAGTCGTGAGTTCACGCGATGATTTTTCCTATAGCATCCATCGCAATCGGAGGCGTTGGGCGCGAATGACGGGCCGCAAGTCTTTCGAAGATTCCGGCGTGCCCCTTGCCACCGGGAGCACTGCGAACCGCTTTGCAAGATCGGGGTAATGGGGAGGACGCTTTTGGGCGCGCACCCAAGCTCCATCAAGTCACCCTAACAAGAGATCGGCGGCGTGATCTCCATGCTCTCACTCGCTGCGGCACCGAACGCGCCTACCGTATCAAGCATGCGCAGATCCTTCTTATGGCCGATGAGAATCGGCCCCCCAGGGTTCGGGGCCGGCACATACCGAGAAACATCCATTCGCCCCAATCATCTTGCCCCCAATCATTTTGCCTCATCACGATTCTGCTCAGCACATCCTCAGGCCCATGCTTTCCCTCCTTGCCCTGATAGCATCGGGTGTTCTCGCGAGACGGCGGCGCCAGCATCAGACGCCCTCCAAAGTTCTCTAGCGAGAGTTCGAATAGGCAAAATCATTTAGGACAAAATGATTCATCTCATCTCAATTTCCGGGATGAGACCCAAAGAGCCGATGCCCTAACTTATCATCTGCGAAAACTGAGCTCATCAGTGGTTCCCCTCCTCCCGATAACCCGAACGCTTTCTGCCTCTTGGGTGGACCGCAGATGGG
>JANQJH010000376.1 GCA_028281705.1 Verrucomicrobiales bacterium | reverse complement strand
CGTCCGCCAGGGGCACCGGCAACTCCCAGGACTCATCGACCATCCGAATGAAGGCCGCCCGGGTCTGGCGATAAGCTTGCTCGCGGTATTCCAAACGGGCGTTGGCCACCATCTCCAACCCGCGCCGGGCCGCCGTGTTGTAAGGATCGATGCGCAGGACATCCTGATAGAGGGACCGCGCCTCATCGAACTTGGCCAAACCGTAACTGCTCCGCGCCTCTTTCAGAAGCTGCAAGACGCGCTTCGAGTTCTCCGCATGACCGGGAATGTTGGCGTACTCGCCGCGCTCCAGTTGCTCCAACAACTTGGCCGCTCTGCGGTACTCGGGATCGACCGCGAGAACACTCTCGACAATCTCCGTGGCCTCATCAGCACTGCCATTGGCCGCAATCTGCTCCGCGTGCCTCGTCGCGTAGTTGACGTAGGCCTCGGAATAGACCTGGCGATGCGCCTCGGTCTGCTCCGCGTAGGGCAGGGTATCCAGCGCGATACTCAGCTGTTCATAGGCAGTCGCATAATCGCCATCGTGCCCGGCGCGCACGCCGTTCTCGTATGCAATGTTAGCCGAGGCGACTCTCTGCTGTCTCCGAAGGATCTCTGACTGAGCGATACTCCCGGGCGCAGCAGTAGCGCCACCAGTGCCTCCCGCCAGGACGTCGGCGGCAAGCAGGGGAACTACCGCCACCACCAGACAGTGGGTTCGGAATTGATGTAGGCAACGTCTTATCGTCATAGGATTGTGCTTTTCAATGCTGCTGGGTGTTTTCGAAATGGGGTTTTGCCTTACTACTACTCGCAGGGAGAGATCTTATAGTCTTTGCCGTTTTGGTCTTTGAGAATCGCTGCTTGCGAATTCACTTCAATGACAGTGAAGCTATGGTCAGGATCATTGTTGAGTTTGAAGCTCGATCCGCGCTTGGCGGTGAACTCCGTGCCATCGAATTGATCGAGGAAATTGCCTTCATGCGTCGGCACCTGCCAGGCTTGCTCTCGCACCAACGCCTGTTTGACGCGAACGTTGCCACCCGCTTCCACATAACTGATCGTCACTTCCGACTCGTCAATCGGCACGCCGTTATCGTCGACCCCTCTCTTTTCCAAGAACCCGTCCAGGCGGAACATGTCCGCCGGACCAAAGCGCTGCGTCTTGCCCACGAGCATGTTCTGCGAACGGTATTTGCCGTTAGGCGACACCAAATCGATCTGCCACGTCTTGGGATCCACCTGGGTCTGGAAGACCAGCTGCAAATCGGAATCCACCATCGAGTCCAAACAGAGCTTGGTGATGAAGGCCGGGTGCGCGTCGGGATCAAGAGGGCTGGTGCCCCCGAGGAATTCCTCGAGGTTCGTGAAATTGTCACCGTCGGGATCCTGCTCCTTGAGATCGCCGTCCGTCATCGCGAGGTCATACTGTTTGACCCACTCATCCTTGATCGGATAATGAACCGCACCGTCGCCAACAGGAACCAACTCTCCCTCCTGCTCAAGCACCGGAGCGGAGACAAACAAATTGTCTCCCGCCCATTGCACGGAGCCGTCCAACGCCTTCGAAGCCTTGCTCAGACTATCAATACCAGTGTCAGGCAACTGATCACTCTTGGGCGTGGAGGCCTGTTCGAAATTCTCTCCGAACTTGAGCCCGGCGAGAATCAGCCATCCTGCCAGAGCCACGGCCACCACCGTAGCAACGATGAGGAGAGCCTTTTCGTAGTTCTCTTTCAACCATTCGTCATTCATGAAATCGAGATCGTATCGAGATTAAATAGAATTAGTTAGCCGCCACGGCGTCCGTTTTGGGCTTGAGGAAACGCACCAGATCCAAGGCGAGGTAGGCGCGGACTTTTTCCGCCCCAAAAACCATGTTCAACTCGTCGCCTCCCTCAGCATCTTCAAAGGCATTGGATTCTTCATCGAGATCCTCGTCCTCGTCGTCAGGATCGCTGCGCTCCGGGCCGGTGAGCTGTTCGTTCTCCACCCGCATCCAGCGAGTGACAAAATAGTATTCCCCGGCCTCCTCTGCTCCGGCCGGCAACGCTTCCTCTGTCAGGGAAGCTGCGGTGTTGCTCAGGGCATTGAGGACCTTCTGGAAACCACGCTGGGGCAATTCGAGAACCAGCTCCATGGGATAGGTCTCACTCACCGGCTCCTCTTTCTCTTCCTCCTTGGCTGGCTTCCTGCCGCCGCTGCGCTGGCGCCCCGTATTCCGAGAGCGGGCCTCAGGCGTCTCGAAGGGCATGGTTTGACGACGAATGCCAAAGCGAGTCACTCCGTTGGCAAAGAGCAAGTCCGTCAACCGCACCGTCGCATCGAGCTGGAATTGCAACCGATCCACGGCTTCCTCCAAGGGCACCTGGGCGCGGTACTTGTCCATTCCGAGGTAGAATGTTTCCGGCAACAAGGTGACGCCGGAGGCCTCTGCCGCCGCGGTCACCGCGTCCACCTTCAAGGCCAGGTCTTCCTGGAATTGGGCCACCCGCACACCGGCGGGCATCACCGCCTGGGCGCCGAGCATCTTGTTGGTAAAGGCTTCCGCCGTCTGCCGGTATTCCGAAACCAACTTGCGCATCTCATTGGCATTGTCCTCGTTCGGATAGGGTTTCTTCCTTTCCAGGGCAGCCTTGGCACTAAACGCGGAACTCAACCGCTCCTTGGCATCCGCATACTCACCACGGGCCTTCACGAAGAAAAAACCCAAAGCCAAGATGCCGACTGCAAGAACCGCCAGCAATCCTGAGAGAAAAGTATTCTGTTTGATCCAGTTCATCTTTGAAATCGATAGATAGATAGCTCGCTACTCAATCACCACGGGGTTCTGCAACGGAAGAGTCAATTTGAAATCATAGGCCCAGACGCCGTCGTCGGTTCCGTTACTATGCGTGATCAGGTCCCTCAACTGGATGGGCTCACCCTCGGCATCCTCACCGCTCAACTTGAAGTAGTCCGATTCCTGAAGCGCATTGATAAGGACCTCCGACACGATCGTCGGCCGCGCCGGGCTGCGGAAGAGCCCGTGCAAAACCACCGAATCCACGGCCACTTTCTTCACCTCCTCAGCCGCCGCTCCGCGACCGCTACGGCCACTCCGGCCACCGCGACCCCGGTCCTCATCGTCTCGCAGCCGGGTGAGATCCCGCGCCCCGAGAGCGGCCTCCATGTCCGTTTCCAACGCACGCGTCAACTCGTTCTCCCCCACTCTGGGCGAGAGCGTGGTGAACCACACCTCCGGCGTGGTCACGCGGCTATTCAGATCCGTGAGAAACTCTGCCCAATAGGTGCGATTCAGGACCGCCTGAGTGAAGTCTCCGGACTTGTCCTGCACTGCCTTGAGATCATCCGCGGATTTATCAATGCTATCCTGCACGATCTGCAGCGCCGCCGTCTCCTCTTCCAAATCACCAATCTTGGCATCGATGACCTGCGTGGCTCGCGTGAAGTAAAACGCTCCCGCCGCCAGAGCACTCAGCATCGCCGCGGCACCTAGGATCAAAGCGGGCTTGCGTTTTTCCAGATCCCGCGCATTGGCCAGCGCCTCCGGCACGAGCTCCAGCTCAATGGGCGACTGCGCCCCGTTGCGCAAGGCGAGACCAACCAACTCACCCATCGTGTGAGCCTCGGCCGCCACCACGTCCTGATTCACCTTGGGCCCGATGGACACGTTGCGCAGCGGATTGAAATACTCCACCGGCACACCCAACTTCTCCTGCAGGAAGTGCGCCAAATAAGGCGTCCCCGAAGCACGCCCCGCCAGGTAGACCACCTCGGGCAAGTTGCCCTCCTGTTGCGACTTGTAACGATTGTTCGTCCTGACAATCTCACCATGAAGACGAGTCACGGCGTTGCGCAGGATTGTGGAAATCATGCCTGCCTGCTCATCCGCGGGCTCTTCGCCCGTCACGTTGATGGTGCCCTTTTGCAGCTTCAACTGCTCCGCCGCCTCAAAGGGAATCTCCATCTCCTTGGCGATGGCCTGGGTGAAACTCGCCCCGCCAATGCGGCTCGAACTGATGAACACCCGGCCCGGCTCCGCGTAAATCAAGTTCGCCGTGCGCGCACCCACATCGAGAATCAGGGCCGGCTTCGTCTGATCGGGATAATTGTAGCGGTAAGCATTGTAAACCAGCATGGGCGGGACATCGACTGACAAGGTCTTCACCCCAGAACGCTCCACGGCCGAATTCATCGCCGTCAACTCGTCCGACTTGATCGCCCCCAGCAAGACCTCGACATCGAGCGAGCCCGGCTCACCGATCAACTGGTAACCCCACGACACCTCATCAATGGGGAAGGGCACATTCTGCTGCGCCTCGAACTCCACAATCTGGTCAACCTTGTCCTCACTCAGCGGCGGAAGCTTGACGAATCGCATGAAAACGGGCTGTCCCGCAATCGCGCAACGAACCAAGGAACCCTTCAGCTTGGCCTGGTCCACCACCGACTTGACCCCCATCTGCATCTGCGGGATGCGGGTCGCGTCCGAAGAAGGATCGCCTTCAAGGTCATGATGAAAGTAGCGCGTGAGCGCCAGGGACCCTTTCGAGCCGCCAACAATCGAGGCCAAGCTGACACGCTGGGAGCCAAGATTGATAACCGTTGACGTAGATTTGCTTGCCATAGATATCGATGATGCAATCGAGAAACCCTATCTAGCGCCCCTTAACCCTGGGAGTCGACTAGATAATTGTCGTAATAAAGATCGCGGAATGGAGTCTTGCTCTTGGGTAACAACTCCATCTCAGGGGCCGCCTTGGTCGCCTCCGCCTTCATGCCCTTGAGTTCGGTAGCCACCGACTTGCCAGCATAAGAAATGTTAATCGCATACCCAATGACATCCGCCTTCGACGGCCGGGGCTTCCCGGTCACGCGTGCGAACTCACGCGGAGGAAGGTAAACCGCGATCGCCTGGGACTCACCCACGGCGACATTGGGGTAGGACCCCTGGTGCTTGACCAACTTCTTCTCACGACCCGACTTGAGCAGCACATAAATCTCCACGTCCAACGAGTCAGGCAGGTAGCCATCCTTGGGCTTCCGACTCGCACTCACCTGAAAAACCATGTCGACCTCCAACCAGTTCTTGGTCGATTTGAACACCTTCTTTTGCCCGGTAAGGCTAAACTGAGGCGACTTCGTCGAATCGACTTTCACACTGCCAATCTTAACGGAGGCCTGAGCAAATAATGAATCCACTGCGGCCGAGGCCGTCAGAAGTACAAAAAGAAGAGCCGCAAAGCTCAGTTGGGAGGTCTTTCTCATGATATTTTGGGTCCGAGTGGCGCGAGGATGGTTCGTTTTTAAATCGATGGCCAGTAATTTCTT
Source organism: Verrucomicrobiales bacterium (assembly GCA_028281705.1). Taxonomy (GTDB): domain Bacteria; phylum Verrucomicrobiota; class Verrucomicrobiia; order Verrucomicrobiales; family DEV007; genus JAACDM01. Next base: position 6,135 of record JANQJH010000376.1, on the reverse strand, counting down.
TAGAAAAAATTTCACGCTAAAAATTTCTCTTTTCAAGTATTATTTTTTAACCCTCAGGGAGCCCTGAGCCCTATCCACATAGGCTCTGAAGTAATCCAGAGTTTTTTGCAAGCCTTCTTCAAAAGCAACTTTTGGCTCCCACTGCAAGACCGATTTGGCACGAGAAATGTCGGGCCTGCGCACCTTGGGATCATCCGCCGGCAAACCCTGGTGAACGAGCGGCAGGCTGGCCCCGGTCAGCTCCAAAACCGCCTCGGCGAACTCCCGGATCGTCATTTCCCTAGGGTTGCCCAGGTTAACCGGCTCATGATAAGCGCTCTGCGAAAGGCGGTAGATTCCCTCAATGAGGTCGTCGACGTAGCAAAAGCTCCGGGTCTGCGACCCATCGCCAAAGATCGTCAGCGGCTCACCCCGCAATGCCTGCCCGATGAATGCCGGAACCACTCGCCCATCGTCCAGACGCATCCGCGGGCCGTACGTGTTGAAAATCCGGACGATCTTGGTGTCGATCCCATGAGACCGATGATACGCCATCGTCAACGCTTCCGCGTAGCGCTTGGCCTCATCATAGACGCCCCGGACCCCAATCGGATTGACATTTCCCCAGTAATCCTCCGTCTGCGGATGCACCAGCGGATCCCCGTACACCTCCGACGTGGAGGCCAGGAAGAAGGCCGCCTCCTTCGCCCGGGCCAGTCCCAGGGCATTGTGCGTCCCCAAACCACCCACCTTCAAGGTCTGGATCGGCAGCTCGAGGTAATCGATCGGGCTGGCCGGCGAGGCGAAGTGGAACACGATTTCCACCTCCCCGGGCACCTCGATAAAGCGACTCACGTCATGCTCCACGAACTCGAAATCTACATTTCCTGCCAGGTGTTCGATATTCCGAGGGGAACCGGTGACCAAATTGTCGATCCCAATCACCCGAAAACCCGCCGCCAAGAGCCGGTCCGTCAAATGGGATCCGAGAAACCCGCATCCCCCCGTCACCACGGCGATCCTCTTCCGGCCCGTCATCGTATCAGCGTGGAGATCCATGAACGAATAGCCATTCGGGCTTAGGAGGCGCCCGAACCCCAGACCACGACGGGCAGGGTCCTGATGAGAATTTTGGCATCCAGCCAGAGCGACCAGTTGTCGATGTATTCCAGATCGAGCGCCACCCACTCGTCAAAATCACTGATGCGATTGCGGCCACCGATCTGCCACAGGCAGGTGATCCCCGGCTTCACGCTCAGCCGCCGGCGCTGCGAACTCTGCTCGATCTTTGCCACTTCGTACACTGGCAGCGGCCGGGGCCCCACGAGACTCATCTTGCCAAACAGCACGTTGATCAGCTGAGGGAACTCATCGATGCTCGTCCGCCGCAAGAATCGACCGAATGCAAAGATGCGAGGATCCCGCTCGATCTTGAAAACCGGTCCCGACATCTGATTCGCCTCCTCCAGATCGGTCTGCTTGGACTCGGCATCCTCCACCATGGTGCGAAACTTGTACATCGTGAAGGGCCGGCCGTAGAGCCCCCCGCGCTGCTGTTTGAAGATGATCGGGCCCTTGGAGGACATCCGGATCCCCACGGCCGCGATCAGCCAGAGAGGCGAGGTCACCAGAATGAGGACGAGTGCCGCCACCCGGTCGAAGAAATTCTTCAGCAGCAGCGCCCAGGAAATCTCGGGTGTCGAACGGAAAACCAGCATCGGTTTGCCCCCCACCATCTGAAAATCGGGACGCGCGATCGACGTTTGAAAGAAATCCGCCGCCAGCCACACCTCGACCCCCTCGACCTCGCAGGCGGCCAGAGCATCGGCAACCTCATTAAAGTGAACGTGTTCCGCAGCAAAGACCACCCGGGACACCCCCTTGTCGTGCAGGACCCGGATCAATTCATCACGGTTGGTTTCACGGACATCAAAACGAGCCACCACGTCCATTTCCATCCGCTGCTCGATGGGGATGGCGTTGAAAACCGCATCGATGTCTTCCGGCATCCCGATGAGCACGACCGGCTGGCTGATCTGCCCGGTTCGCAGCTGGTGCCGGAGAAAAATCTGGTAAGCACGCTCCCGCAACAGGAGAGCCACCCCGGCCAACACCCCGAAAATGAGCAGCACGGCCCGGCTCTCCGGCTGCATCTTGAGGAAAATCACCGCCCCGCCAATCACCACGCCCAAGTAGATCAGGGCCTGAGCCATTTGGCGCAGGGAATCCCACACACTCTTTTGCAGCGGCTCGAAATAGAACCCCAGATACTCCAACACCAAAGGCGTGAAGGGCACCACGATCGCCATGACCCAGAGGAATTCGCCAAAACTCGGAATCGGCACCATGTCCGCCCACTCCGTGAGACTGGAACGGAACCACCAGCTCAAGCAAAACGCGATGGCCAAGAGAAAGCTATCGATGATCTGGTTCAGCTGAAGGCTGATCTCCTCTTTCCGCGCGAGCATGTTCCCCTTAGAACTACATTTGTTAAAATAGACAACCGAATACTAGAGTTAAATCATGACCCCGGAACATCCCGCCATCGTCGGCGGCATCGCTGATCTCGACACGCTCTCTTCCCTCCCCCAACTACATGAGACCATCGATCACTGTGATTTGCTCGAATTTCGGATCGATCCCCTGGTCGATCACCAGCCCCTCCTCCACCAGCGGATGGATGAGACCACAGTTCCGCTCATCGTCACCGTCCGCGACCCCGCCGAGGGTGGCCTGAACGGCCTTGCGGTGGAGGAACGGGCCCGCCACATGCGCGCCTTCCTCCCCCACGCCAGCCTCCTCGACATCGAAATCCGGAATCTCGAGGTCTTCGCCCCCGTCGTCGCCGAGGCCCGGGACGCCAGGGTGACCGTCTTGGGCTCCTATCACGACTTCGAGGCCACGCCGAGCGAGAGCACGCTCCTCGACACCGTCGAACGCGGCCGCGATCGGGGAGCGGACATCGTGAAGATCGCCGTCGCCCTCCACCGTGCCGCCGACCTCCACACCTTGCTCCGTGTCTTCGAAGCCCAGCGCTCCCGAGGCCCGATGGCCATCATGGGCATGGGCCCGCTCGGCATGGGTTCCCGCGTTCTCTTCGCCCAGTGCGGCTCTCTCCTGACCTATACCTACCTCAAACGGCCCAACGCCCCCGGCCAGTGGTCTGCCGAACGGATGCGCACCCTCTTTGCCGATCTCGGCCTCCCCTGAGGAGACCACCGGCCATTTCGAAAAACATCGCCCTGCGAATCACTTTTCACTTGAACACTGTTCAAATAAACAGTATTCATTTCGAGCCATGAATGATACAGATCCCCAATTGAACGTCCAAATCGCAGAACGCCTCAAATCGCTTTTCGATAGCGCTCGCCGCTACCAGAGACGCCGCGCCAGGGCACTGGTGCGCTCCATCAATCCGCGGGCCTTCCCCCGCGAGCACCAGCTTGAGCTCGGTCTTTCACTGGACTCCAGAGCCCGCTAGGGCGGAGCGCCTGCGGCGAAATGGACCCGCAATGAAACAATGGACCCGCGATGAAAGAGAGACACCCAGGCGCAAAGAGCTGTCGTTTGACTTCACACTTGCGTTCGCGCCCCAGGCCCGGTTTTCTTGGTGACATGACTATTGGCAAATCGATCCTCTCACTCTGCATCTTGCTCTTCGCGATGACTACCGTTTCCTCTCAGGCCGAAGACGCCCCATATCGCCACGTCGTCCTCTTCAAGTTCAAGGACAGTTCGAGCAAGGAGGACGTCCAGAAAATCGAGAAGGCGTTTGCCGCGCTCAAGGACGTCAAAGACCTCAAGATCGTCGACTACGAATGGGGCACGAATGTCAGCCCCGAAGGTCTCAACGATGGGCTCACCCATTGTTTTTTCGTCACCTTTGCCAACAAGGCCGACCTCGACGCCTACCTTCCGCACAAGGCGCACAAAGCCTTCGTCAGCCTGCTCAAACCACACTTGGAGAAGGTCGTCGTCGTGGACTATGTCGCCCGAAAAACCGCCGAAAAGTGAGACCGGCATCCCGCTGGTCTCTATGGCTAGGATACTCACGTCCCGCGGGTCCTGAACGGGCGAGGCATACCGTCTCAATGTACCCGCAAGCCGGAAAAGAGTGATGACGTGCCAATCGGCCCATGAAAAGATGGTGAGATGAAGCTCCTCCGCTATTATCCCGACGAACCATCCGCCCAGCTCGCCAAGTCGATCCTGGCAGCCAACGGCATCGAGGCCTTCGTCGGCGAATCACCGGACACCTTCTCCGTCAAGGGGGTCCGCTTCATGGTTCCGGATGACGCCGTGGAACGAGCCAAGAGCCTCCTCGACGACCAGGAGAGCGCCGCCGCCCTCCCCGATGATTGGGTTCCTCCGGAAGATCCATCCCAACCTGGATCCTGATCGGCCCTCCTCTGGGCGGTGCTTGATCTTTGGTCTCGGTTAAGAGGGGCCCATGCCCGCCACCTTTTCACTTGAGCCACATCCCACGCAAAGGTTGAGTGGCGCACGTTCATGACCCGGAAGCATTTTATCATCGGCACGGCCGGTCACATCGACCACGGAAAGAGCACCCTGGTCGAAGCCTTGACCGGAACGGATCCCGACCGGCTGCCCGAAGAGCAATCGCGGGGTATGACCATCGATCTCGGATTCGCCCACGTGGATATTCCCGACCGCAGCCATCCGGAAACAATTTACAGCCTTGGGGTCGTCGACGTCCCCGGTCATGCCGATTTCGTCAAGAACATGGTGGCTGGCGTGGGCTCCATCGACCTCGCCCTCATCGTCATCGCCGTGGACGACCGGTGGATGCCCCAAACCGAGGAGCACGTCCAGATCATCCAGTATTTGGGAGTCAAGAGGGCCGTCGTGGCCCTAACAAAAAGCGATCTTGTCGATGATCCCGCGCCGTCTGTCGAGACCGTGAGAAAAGCACTCGAGGGCACGGCCTTTTCCCAAGCGCCCATCGTCCCCGTCTGCGCCATCGGAGGGGACGGCCTGGACGAACTGCGCCAAGCCATCGCGGATACCCTGCAAGAAGCCCCAGCGGTCGCTGATATCGGCAAGCCTCGCCTCCACGTGGACCGGGCGTTTTCACCTCGTGGTGTCGGCACCGTCGTCACCGGCACGCTCACCGGCGGCACCCTCTCCAAGGGGCAGGCGGCCGTGATTCAGCCATCCGGAGAGAAAACATCGACCCGGAACCTCCAATCCCACAGTGCCAATGTCGACACCGCCCTCCCCGGCATGCGGACCGCGGTCAACTTGACCGATGTCAGTGTCGTCAAACAAGAACGCAAACGCGTGAACCGCGGAGACGTCGTCACCCTCCCCGATCTCGGCGCTCCAAGCCTTCTCCTGGACGTCGTCCTCGAGCGCTCTCCGCGCGAAATCCCCGGACAGCCCGCCGCCACCAAGCCGATCAAGAATGGGCAACGGGTCCGCTGGCACCATGGAGGCGCCAGTCATTCCTCGCGCATCTTCTTCCACGGCAAGCGCCAGCTCATGCCGGGCCAAACAGCGCTGGCGCAACTGCGATTCGACACGCCCGTCTATGCCTTTTGCGGCGACCGCTTCGTCATCCGGGACTGGCCCAAGACCAGCTCGCTCGCCGGTGGCGTCGTCCTCGACACCGAACCGCGATCCAACGATTTTCGCTCCCCCGGGCAGATCACCTTCCTCAGCGCGCGAGCCGAATCACCCGAGAATCTGGGAGTCGCCGTCACCTCCCTGCTCCAACGGGACCGCGCTGTCCCCAAAGAAGGCTTCTTGCTTCAAGCCCCCTTTTCCGAGGAGGCCATCGCTGCCGAAATCGATCGCCTCGGTCAATCCGGCGACGTCGAGTCCGCCGGCATGTGGCTCGTGAATCGCACCTGGTGGGCTGAGATCCTCACGGCAGCCCAGTCGACCATCCAAGACTATCACCAAGCACACGGCGACGAGAGCGGCATGCCTCTGGGCGACCTTCGCCAACAGTTCGAGGCACAACTGCCCGGCAGCGGCTTGTTCGAAGTCCTCATTGAGGCACTCTGCCAGGGCCATTTCCAGCGAGTCGGCAGCGCGATCCGTCATCGGGACCACCGGCCCTCACTCCCGCCCGATCTCAAACTCGCCGGTGACCGCATCCTGGCCGATCTGCGCAAAGCTCCCCTGGAGCCC
>JANQJH010000254.1 GCA_028281705.1 Verrucomicrobiales bacterium | reverse complement strand
ATTGAAGTCGGTGAGGGTCCGACCGGCCTCGCCTTGGCTGGGGCGGAGGATCGTCTCTACGTCCTCAATCGCTTCGACGCCTCGATCTCGGTCGTCGATACGGCGACCGCCACGGAGATCGATCGGGTGGGCTATGTCGATCCCACACCCGCTGAAATCCGAGTGGGGAGAAGCCACCTCTATGACACCCACCGGACCTCAGGCCTAGGTCAGGCGTCGTGCGGCTCTTGTCATGTGGATGCGCGGATGGACCGGTTGGCCTGGGACCTCGGCGATCCCGAACTCGCACCCACGGTAAAGGTCCGGGCGGTGGATCAAGTGTCAGGAAGGTTTCGCAACCGGAATGTGATCTATCGATCGGAAAAGGGGCCCATGGTGACGCAGACCCTGCAGGGCATCATCGGGAATGGTCCCTTTCACTGGCGGGGGGACAAGGACGACCTGGGCGAGTTCAATCCCACATTCGAGACTTTGTTAGGCGATGACACGCAGCTGACCCGAGGAGAGATGCGGGAATTCGAGACCTTTCTCGACACCATCGTCTTCCCGCCCAATCCCTATCGGAACATCGATCACACCATGCCCGAGGAGGTGCCACTTCCCAATCAGTTCGCCCTCCTCGAGGGCGAGCGCGTTCCCCTGCCGGCGGGCAATCCGGAGCGGGGCGGTGAACTCTTCCGTACCGAACCCCTGGATCATTTCAGTGATCGCAGATGCTCCAGTTGCCATGAAGGTCTCTCCGGTACCGGCGGGTACCAATCGGTCTTCGTTCCCGCAGTCTCCGAACTCAGCAGCATGACCCAACAGGAGTTCAAGCCCTCGCAATTGCGCAACGTGCATGAGAAGATCGGATTCGATGCCGGCAGTCAGGAGAGCCTCTCCGGCTTCGGCTATCTGCACGATGGCACGATCGATACCTTGACGCGTTATCTCACCCAACCACAATTCGAAGAGGTGGGAGGCCCCCAACAAGTGGCCGACATGATTGCCTTCATCTATTCGATGAATGGCGCCGATGTTCCGGCGAATGTCGATGCCGAAGACTTGCGGGTCAGTCTCTTTGGCAGGCCGCCATCGGAGCCGGAACGCACACTCATCATTTCGCTGCGCTCAGGGGGTCTGGGGTCATCGAAGCTGATGCATGCCGGTGTCGGAGCTCAGCTCGAGATTGATCCTGCGGCGAAGCATCCCGTGAGCGAGATCGATGTGCTGCGCTTCTTGTCCATCGTGGATGAGAGCAATCACAGTATCGACGCCGTGCTTCACGCGGACATCGACGGTGAGATCAAGGCGATGCGTTATGAGCCCGGCAAGCTGTCCTTTACCAACGAGCACCGCATGTCCGTCCGCGTCACCACCTTGCTGGCGCGCGATGAGTTTCGCCGCGGTGTCATCACCCTGGTCCATCCACTGATGGCTCCCAGGTTGACTGGAGATTCGGATGGCGATGGCTTGTATGATCACGAGGAACTGGCCGATCTCGACCCCACGCGACAGGGCATTCAGAATCCCTTCGATCCCTATGTGGCCGATTCGTCAGGAAATGCCGGAGCGAACCGCCGAGATCGCGTGCTCGACGGATACAACGATTATGACGGTGACGGGATCCTCAATATCGATGAGTTCAGGCTGGGAACGGCCTTTGACCCGCCTCCGAGCATCACCGTGGTCAAGCGGCCTGAGCACGGTGTCGCCTTGCAATGGGAGGGCAAGCCGGGAGTTTCCTACATCGTTGAAATGTCGAGGGATCTCGAGGAATGGACCGCCGATCCGAAGCCGGTGCGCACGGGTTCCGAAGCCGTGATCCATGAGTGGGAGCCCACGATCTGGGTCCCTCGTTATGCCACCCACTATTTTCGAGTTCGAGAACTTCATGAATAGATCACCACTAGAGAGATGACGGCCAGATAGTTCGTTCGTGTTGGGTATCAGGATAGGATTTGTCACCGGCTTACCGTGTGCCGTGCCGGCACGTGGGCGGAGGCTGTCGGCTCTGGGAGAAGGGAGAGGGAAGAAGGGCCGGTTCTCGTTGGTCCTGATGATCCTCACACTGAACCTGAGCCTGGTGCCTGCCCGGGGGGATCTCTTTGTCATCGAGGCTGACAGCCAGCCCCTGACCAATCCTGACGCCCTGACACACGAAGTCACCGTCATTTACGAGAACCCACTGGGGATCGATACCGAATCGCTGGGAGACGATGACATCATTGTCGGGCGCCATTCGTTGTTTGGTCCTGGCCTGGGTAGCGCGGCGCCTCTCGCCCGGTTGGATCGCCTGGAGAGCACGGAAGATGGAAGGCGAGTCGTCGCTGTCTATTTGGTCGACCGGCCGGAAGGTGGTTGGTTCATTTGGGAGGCCGACGATTTGACACTTCAGATCTCTCTCGGCAGCGTGCGCGACCTCGAGGGCAATGCGGTGGATTCGACCCGCGTCATCGGTCTCCTGACCCTTGATCTCGCGGGCGAACGTCCGCGTCCGATCTCGGCGCAATTGCTGGGCGAACCGGTGATTCACGACCTCTTGCAGTCGCACATCGATCTCCAGGTGCGCTACACGTCGAAGACACCGTTGCGGCCCAGTGATTTTGGGAGTCACGATCTGTTCGTCCGGGCGCCGCGGGAGATCCTCGTGCCCATTCGCCTTTCGCTCTCGTTGCCCCTGAACGAGCACGGTGAAGTGGGAAACCTCGCGGAAGCCCGCTACCGCGTCTTCAGGCCCGAGTATGGCTGGGGCACGCGGCCCCTCACGGTTTACGCGGATGTGCTGCCGCCTCCGCATGCCAGCCAGCGCCTGGGTTTCATCAACCTTTCGCCGGGCGAGAAACTCGCCGTGACCTTGCGCACGAAGAGTTCCATTGGCACGGAATCGCCCGGCGACTATCATTTTGAGGTCATCTACACCAAGACGGGCGAACGCCTGGATGTCGAAACGCTGGGGGACGACGACCTCATCGTCGAACAGCGCTTGCTCCTCGGTCCGGGCTTGCAGATGGCTCAGGGCGTGTTTCAAGGTGCCGTGGTCGAGGGCCATCGTGTCGTCGCCCACTACCGCATTCCGGAGCCCGAGGGCGGGTGGGAGAGTTGGAAGCAGTTGACGCCGTATGTTCGACTTCAATCAGAGACCGTGCACGACGTGGTGGGCCAGTCCCTGCCCACGCGGATCTTGGGAAAGCTACCCCTGGCCCGGGATCTCCTGCCACAGCCACAACAACTCGTGTTTGAGGATTGGGTCAGGGATCTCTCCAAGCAGTTAGGCCTGGGGAGTCCGCCGGCGAGAACGGACGACGGGGACAAGGATGGCGTGACCGACCTCTCGGAGATGACCTTCGGGACCGATCCCGCGGATGCCTCGGAGAGCAACCCCCTCAAGATCGGCAGCGAAACGCTCGACGGGCAGACGTTTTTGAAACTCACGGTTTCCGGTCGGCCGGAATCGATCGGGACCTATGTCGACATCGAAGGGAGCGTCGACGGGCGCGAATGGACCTCGGCGGCGTCCTGTTTTGAGCGCCTCAGTGTGGAGCAGGATACTGAATCCGTCACGGAGACGATGATCTGGCGATCCCTTGTCCCCAGCTCCGAGTTGGAGAAACGCTTCTTCCGCTTGCGTGTGCGCCGGCCCCAACCAACTGAGTGAGGAATCAAAATCCGCGAACGACCCAACTCATGGAACGAGGCGTCATGGATGAGGAGTTGAGCCTGCTTTCGGCGTACGGCCAACGGGGTGACGAGGCGGCTTTTGCCGAAGTGGTGCGCCGGCGGATGCCCCTGGTCTATGGCCTGGCCTTTCGCGAGTTGAGAGATCACCAATTCGCCGAAGAAGTTTGTCAGAATGTCTTCTCCGCCCTGGCCTCGACCGCCCGGAAGAAGACGGCCTTTCGCAGCATCGGTGCTTGGCTCTACCAGGTGACTCGGCGCCAGACGGCGCAGGTCTTGCGCACCGAAGCTTCCCGGCGCCGGCGCGAACAGGAAGTCGTTGAAAGCGAAGTGATTTTGCCAGACCGAGAAACGGGAGAATGGAGTCAGTGGGTCCCGGAGCTCACGGGCGCCCTAGCAGAGTTGTCTGACAGCGATCAGCGCGTCCTCTTCTTGCGGTTCTACGAAGGCCGGACGTTCAAAGAAGTGGCCTCCTGTCTCGGGATCCGTGACCGCGCGGCCCAGAAACGCACGGAGCGGGCGATCGATCGTCTGCGCGGGGCTCTGGCCCGGCGCGGACTGACGGTTTCCGGCGGCCTCGCCGGCGCCCCGCTCTTTACCGCGGGAGCCGCAGCTCCCCCCGCCGGCCTCACCCC
>JANQJH010000248.1 GCA_028281705.1 Verrucomicrobiales bacterium | reverse complement strand
GGCGGTGGTGGTGGCGGACAGGGGGGCAGTCTTTCCGGGTCGACGGTTTTGAGTTTTGCACGTCAGGCCGGCGGCGGATTCATTCTTCGCGCTCGCGACTTGGATCCAAACACCACTTACAGATTGGAGAGTTCGACAACGCTCGACGGCTTTCCCACTAGTCAGAACTTCACCGGGAGCCAGATCATGGCTGGCATCACGATTCCCCGGAACGAGCGCCAGAAGTACTTCCGTTTCCGTGAAGTTGTTCCGTGAACGGCGTCTTATTTGCGCGCCTTCCCGATCTTCCCTAAAGTCATGAGGTTAAGATACCTCGTGTGTGAGGTGCTGCTCCTTTCCCGGTCCGCACGGTCGGGGACGGGGCAGCACCGTGACGCCCAATGTGGGAGGGACTTCAGTCCCTTCCGACCGAGATCACTTGGCACTCTCTGTTTCAAAGTTAGTTAGGCGGAGAGGGGCGCTGCGGTGTCATTTTTGGGCGCTGGGCCCCAGACCCAGCGGATGGCCTTGCCGAGGTCTTCGGCCAAGAGCAAGGCGCAGGGGATGAGATAGAGGGTGATGACGGTGGCGAAGAGGACGCCGAAGCCGAGGGACACGGCCATGGGAATGAGGAACTGGGCTTGGAGAGAACTCTCCATGAGAAGGGGGACGAGGCCGACAAAGGTGGTGAGGGAAGTGAGCATGATGGGCCGAAAACGGCGGCCGCCGGCTTCGAGGGCGGCGTCGCGCAGGCTCATGCCTTCCTTTCTCCGGCGATTGATGTAGTCGACCATGACGAGCGAGTCGTTCACCACCACGCCGGCGAGGGCGAGCATTCCAAAGATGGAGAGATAGGATGGGGTGATGTCCATGATCATGTGGCCTAACAAAGCGCCGATGATTCCGAAGGGGAGGGCGAGCATGACGAAGAAGGGCTGCACGATGGACTTGAAGGGAATGGCCAAGAGCGCGTAGAGGGCGAAGAAAAGGGCGATGGCCCCCACGATAGTCTGCCGCTTGGACTCGGCGCTTTCGGCAATGTATCCGGTCCATTGATAGGAGAGATCCTCGCCCTCGTTGACCGCTTCCTGGATCAGGGGCGAGATTTGGCGCGAAATGGCCATGATGTCGACGTTCTCATCCTGGGGCATGGCGCCGATACGGATCACTTCGGCACCGTCATTGCGCTCGACGAAGGAAGGCGCCTTGGTGAAGGCCACATTGGAGACGGTGGAAAGGGGTACCTCTGCGCCACTGGGGGTGCGCACCTTGAGCCGGTCGAGGGTGTGCAGTGAGCGGCGCGCTTCCCTGGGGAGCCGGACCATGACACGGATATCATCGATGCCGCGTTGCACGCGCTGGGCCTCCTCCCCGTAAAAGGCCTGGCGGATTTGTTGTGCTAGTGAGGCTTGTGTGAGACCAAGCTCAAAGGCGCGAGGCTTGAGGGTAAACTCGAGTTCCTCCTGACCGTAATTGATTTGGGCCCAGGCGGCACGAATGCCGTTGTAGCCCTGGAGGAGTTCCTTGATCTCCTGTGCGATCTCGTTCTTCTTTTCGCTCGCCACGCCGCGGAGCTCGAGTTCCAGGGGTTGTTCTTCGTCTTCCTCGTCTTCGCCTTTCTTCCGCGTTTGCTCACCGCGGATGACGAAGGAATCGGCCTCGGGAATCTCGCCCACGATTTCCGTCCACCGCTTGGCGATCTCACTGTTCCGCGGCCCGGGCTCAGTGCGCAGGCTGGGGGCGAGGACCTCGATGAGGACCATGCCGCGTGATTTGTCGTAGCGGCCTTCGAGGTGGTAGGACCCGGTGACCTTGGCCACGTTGCGGATGAGGGATTCACCGCTGCCGGGATCGATGTACTCTGTCTTGAGCTGCTCCGCGGCGGCTTCGATCCTGTCGATGTACTCCGCGGTCGTTTCCAGATGGGCGTCATTGGGTAGGTTCAGACTGGCGTAGACGCGGAGCGTGTCGACGGTGGGGAACGATTGAAATCCGATGCGTCCCCCCTTGCAATAACCGGCCATGAGAAGTCCCATGGCGACAAAACAGGAGATGACCATCCCGCGGTGGCGCACGGCGTACTCCAGTGAGGGTTGATAGAATCTTTGCACGAACGATTCCAGGCCGTCGGCGATCCTTTTCTGGAATCGGGTGAAGAAATTGAACTTCGTGCGGCCGGTCTTGAGGTGTTTCAAGTGGGAGGGCAGAACGAGCTTGGATTCAATGAGAGAGAACAGGAGAACGGGGGCAACGACCGGCGGGATTTGCTTGGCGAAGTCGCCCCAGCGCCCGTCGAAATAGAGGAGCGGGAGGAAGGCCACAATGGTGGTAATGGCGCCGAAGGTGACGGGAACGGTAACCTCTTGCGCCCCTTTGACAGAGGCCTCCAGCGGATCTATGCCCTGCTTGAGTTTGGTGTAAATGTTTTCCCCCGTGATGATGGCATCATCGACGACGACACCGAGCACGATGATGAACCCGAAGAGGCTCATGACATTGGCCGAAACTCCAAAGTAAGGCATCATGAGGACGCCGCCGGCAAAACTGACAGGGATGCCGACGACGACCCACAAGGCGACCTGTGGGCGGAGAAACAGCCCGAGAACGACCAAGACCAGGAGACTTCCCTGGAGAAGGGAGCTTGTTAGGGTGCCGAGCCTTCCGCGGATGGAGAGCGAGTCATCGTTCCAGGTGTAGAGATTGATGCCCTCGGGAAAGCGCTCGTTGGCGCTTTCACAGTAGGCGTTGACTTTGTTGGAAATATCGATGGCACTCTCTTGCCCGGTGCGCATGACCTCGACGAAGAGCGCGGGCTTGCCGTTGAACTCAACCCGCTTGTCGCCCTCTTCAAACCCGTCCTTGACGACGGCCACTTCGCCCAGCCGGACGTCGGCGCCGTTGGCTGCGCGCACGGGAATGCGTTCGAACTCCTCCTTGGTGTAGGCCTGTCCCCGCGTGCGCACGACAAGGGAGCCGCTCTGGCTGTCAATCGAACCCGCGGGCAGGTCGATCGACGAACGGCGAATGGCATCGGCGAGTTCGCGGAAACCGAGGTTGTAGGATTGCAGTTTCTGGAGATCAGCTTCGACGGAAATCTCCGAACGGCGCGCTCCTTTAAGCCTGACGAGGCTGATGCCTTCGAGTTCTAACAAATCTTCCTGGACGCGGCGGGCCACCTTGCGCAGTTCATAGGCGCTGAGTTCTCCCGTGATGGCCACGGTGATGACCTGGATGTGATTGGTCGACTGGGGAACCTTGATCGTCGGGCGCTCCGTTTCGGAGGGGAAGATGCTGATGGCGTCGACGCGCGCCTTGACGTCGTCCAGAAGGACACGGAGGTCCGTACCCTCTTCGGCTTCGACGTGGATGCGGGCGAAGCCGCGCGAGCCGTCCGAGTGGATCATCTTGATGCCGCTGACTCCTTCTAGCGCTTCCTCGATGGGAATGAGAATGCCGCGCTCAACATCCTTGGCCGTGCCGCCCCGGTAGGGCATGTCCATGTAGACGACGTTCCAGCTGAGGGTCGGTGTGACCTCGAGCGGGATACGAAAGAACGCGGAATAGATTCCTGCGAGCAGGATGCCGACCATGAGGAAGTTGGCGGCAATGCTGTTGTTCGCGAACCAGCGTATCATGATTACTTGGTAGAGGCCGAAATCTTGTCGGAAGCGGCTTCGGCGTCGTCTCCAGTGTCGACGAGGTCCTCAATGATCTCGACCTTGGCCCCGTTAGGCGCGTAGTGGAGCCGCGACATGGAGATCAGAGTACCGTCGGCGATGGTCGGGTCTTTAACGACAATATGGTCCTCGGCCTTCCAGACTGGGATCACGGCGTGGGAGCTGATGGTGAGTTCTTCCTTATCGATGAGGTGCACCTGGTTGAGATCGCGGATGGCCTCGCGGGGGATCTGGATGACATCTTGCAACATCTCGCCCGGGATGGCGCCGGCCACAGGCTGGCCGATGCGGAGAGGCGGCAGGCCCGTTTGCCGTCCGAAGGGATCGTCGATGCGGGCGATGGCGAAGAGTTCCAGGGAATCGACGTCCAGCGTGCCCTCGGTTCGGACGATCTTGGCTTTCCAGACGGTGTCCAGATCAGCGCCGAGAGCGTCGCGGAGCTCGACCTCGACGGGAGGATCCTCGGGACTCTCGGGAAGGGTGAGGTAGACCATGTCTTTCGCCGAGATGGGGAGACGGACCTCGGCGAAGTCGATGGCGAAGATGGTTCCCAGCGGCGTTCCCGCTCCGATCGCCTGGCTCACGCCGATGGCGCGCTGGCGGACGCGTCCGTTGAAGGGGGCCCGGATCTTGGTCAGGTCGAGATCGCGCTGGGCGCGCTCGACCTGAGCGGCGGCGGAGTCGACGCGGGCTTCGGCTTCACGGAGTTGCGGGAGGCGGAGGACCAGCTCGTTTGGTTCTTCATCGTAGCCCAACGAATTCCAGTTCACTTTGGCCTGTTCGGCACGGGCTTTCTCCTGGGCGTGGGCCGCCTTGGCCTGGAGCAACTGAGCTTGGGCACCCTTGAGTGTCGCGAGATAGACGGAGGGATCGATCTCCACGAGGACGTCGCCCTTGGTGAAGAAGGCGCCGTCTTCGAAGGCGTCGTCGATATCGATCACCTGGCCGTTTACCTGAGCCGTCAGGCTTACCTCGTTGTGAGGCCGGATGACGCCCTGGGTGTTGATGATGGTGCGGTAGTCCTCGACGCGAAGCTCCTCCACCTTCGTCCGGAGGGCCCGTGGCTTGCCTGGGGGGCGCTTGGCCTGCTCGAGCTCGACCGAGAGGATCGAGTAGCCTTTCCACCCGGCGAGCACCACCAGGATCGGCAAGAGGGCGCGCAAGGCCCGCCTGGTAAGGCCCAGCATCGCCTGCTTTTTCTCCTGGATGGGGTTCAGATCGGTCTTGATGGTGTTCATCGAGAGGGCCCAAGGGCTGTCAGTGGAACCTTGAGGAGGCGCGGTGGTTGTGGCTTGTTAGTGGCGATTCCCGTGCCGTGGAAGGCGCCCCCGGGGCCCCCGCAATCGCATGAGGGGAAGATGGAGAACGGCGCATTGCGGGCATCAGGAGGGTCTATTTTGCAACGTTTTCGTCTCTGAAACGAGAAACGAACGCGAATTCGGGCCTGGCTCACCGCTTCTGTCGCCTGTTTCGTCGGTGTGGATTGCCGTTTGGAGGGCATGGTCTGGGGAAGATTCCACCTTCGGCATGGGTGTATTTGATCAGGGCAAAGGTGGCGTTAGGATGCGTTGGAAAACATGCAGCTGCGAATCCTCACCTACAACATCCATCGAGCCATTGGGATTGACCGCCGATTCCGGCCCGAGCGCATCGTGAAGATTCTACGGCACTATGATGCTGACGTCTGCCTGCTCCAGGAAGTCGATGAGGGAGCTCCGCGATCCCGGGAGCTGGTCCTGGCCAGGGAGATCGCCGAGGGGGCGGGTTATCCCCACGTGGCCGCAGGTTACAACGTGAGCCTGCGCAAGGGCCGCTATGGGAATGCGACCTTGAGCAAGTTTCCCATCGTGCGTGAGCGCAACATCGATCTCACGATCGATGCCCGCAAGCGGCGTGGGTGTCAGCACACGACGATCCATGCGGAGGTTCGCCGAGGTCATGAGCATGCCCTCGAGGTCTTCAATCTCCACCTGGGGCTGAGCGCTCGTGAGCGGGAACGCCAGGCGGGACTGCTCGTGCGTTCGAAGGAGTTCGCCGATCTGACCAATGGCACGTCCTGTATCATCGGGGGCGATTTTAATGATTGGAGGGCCCGGCTGCGGCCGATCTTCACGGAGGCCCTGCAATTTCACAGTGCGTCCGAACGCAAGTCTCTCGGGGTGATGAATCGGGACATTCGCACCTTTCCCTCTTTCTCTCCCAGCGGAGCACTGGACAAGATCTTCTACCGCGGGCCCCTGGTGAAACGGTCCTGTTTTCGGTGCCGCCTCCAGGTTTCCAAGGTGGCCAGCGATCACTCGCCTCTCATCGCTGACCTGGAACTGCAGGGATAGTAGGTTCGCCGGCTGTTGATGTGAGCTGCGGGCACTTCAAACGAAGCAATCGCCCGACGACGGTGCGCTACTACGC
The DNA here is from genome assembly GCA_028281705.1 of Verrucomicrobiales bacterium. Classification (GTDB taxonomy): domain Bacteria; phylum Verrucomicrobiota; class Verrucomicrobiia; order Verrucomicrobiales; family DEV007; genus JAACDM01. Next base: position 882 of record JANQJH010000248.1, on the reverse strand, counting down.
GTGACACAGCTCGAACGGCTCAGGCGCACTTGGAGATGGGCTGGCGAAAGGCCTTCTCCGGTTTGCAGAGGAGCCTTGGACAGTTCGCCGCGCGGAGACATTTCCGGCAGATGAACTGGGGATCGCGAATACAGGCCTCGATCAGAGCGCGGTCCCGTTTCAAGGAGCGCTTCTTTTTCAGATCACAGAGCGTCGTCGCCATGGCTGCCTGCAATTGAGACTCATTCTCAATTGCTTGCAAGCGCGGATCGCAGGAAATTTTCTGAGGTTGGTTCTCGACGCGAGATCGGTGCTCGGTGACTTCTTTTGGCCCATGGACATGGCGATCGAACAGATCGAGACTCCGGACGAAGCTCTCAAGGAAGCGGTCTACGGGCCTCTTCGACGGCACAACCAGAGAGCGAATTCGGCCTTCTGGGCGAGAAGGGAGGAGGCGGGCCATGAGCCGTGGCCGCTCCATCTCTTTGCCTTTGGCGCGCAGCGGAAAGTACTCGGAGGGCTCTTCGCCACGACGCAGTTTTCTTGGCTCAAGGTTGAGCTCATGGCGACCAGCGAAGAACGACGGGGTCAGGGCATCGGGAGGTCGCTTCTATTGGAGGCAGAGAAGATCGCCCGGGAGAGGGGATGTTGTTATGCTTATGTCGATACGATGGAGTACCAGGCGCCGCGATTCTACGAGAAGGCTGGATATCGTTGTGCGGGGAAGATCGAGGATTGGGATTCGCATGGACATTCAAAACTCTTTTTCGTCAAGGACTTGTCCTGACGAAAAAAACTTAAACCTAATGGCGCCAGCCAAAGCCCTGTGAGGCGGGGATGGCGTTCGTCACCAAAACTAGAACTAAACCGAAAGGAGAAGCGAAAGAGAAAGTAACGAGCACC
>JANQJH010000221.1 GCA_028281705.1 Verrucomicrobiales bacterium | reverse complement strand
GACGATGCGCTCTGAGTCCAGCTAAAATTTCTGGAAATTTGAAGACTAACATCTGCGTAATATGTCCAAACCATAGTCAGGGACTGAAGTCCCTGCCACATTCATGTTGTGACGTATTCTCGAGGATTTTCTATGAAAGTTGTACTGATTTCGAGTCCCTATACCAAACAAATGAAATGAATTCAGGGACTGAAGTCCCTGCCACTTTCTTATTGACTGCGTTGTGCGGATTCAAGAGGATTATCAGTTGATGGCGTTCAAACCTTACGATGCTGAAGGTGAGACGAGGATCACCAGGCAGAACCTGCCACATTGGAGGCAGGATGGTGTGACTTACTTTGTAACTTCGCGCCTGGTGGATTCCCTTCCGGCACGGGCCTTGGACGAGTGGAGGACATTGAGGGCGCGATGACTTCATCGACATGGACTAGGCAAAGCCGAGCAGGTGAGTTCCATGCCGGAAGAGAAGCGGAATGAGTTTCAAGAGACATTTACTGCAAAGTGGCATCGGATGTTAGATGCGGGACATGGAAAATGTGTCCTCAAGGATCCGGTCATCGCTAGCATTCTTGTGAAGGAATTGATCAAGGGGCATCTGGAGAGCTATCGGTTGGATGCTTGGGTGATCATGCCGAACCACTTTCACTCCTTGTTGGAACCGGCCATTGGTGCGGCGTCTCTCAGCAAGATCATGCAGCAGTGGAAAGGCGCCTCTGCAAGACATATCAATGCGGCGCTTGGGCGAAGGGGCACGCTTTGGCAGGACGAACCGTTTGAGCACATAGTCCGGAGCGAGGCGCAGTTGAATCACTATCGGTGCTACATTGCGGAGAATCCTGGCAAGGCACGGCTTAGGGTGGGTGAATACTGCCTGGGTATCGGTAGCGAGCAGCTCACACCCGAAGAGTTTAGCGCATTCATATTGTGACGTATTCTCGGAGTGCCGAGGAAAGTGGTAGGGACTTTAGTCCCTATATGACACAAGCGGGCTCAGGGACTGAAGTCCCTGCCACATTCATATTGTGAAGTATTCTCGGAGTGCCGAGGAAAGTGGTAGGGATTTTAGTCCCTATAACAGACAGGCGGGAAGTTATCCCTGTCGATGAAGCTCACAGCCATGAGCCGCAAAACCGGCGCCGAAGCTCACGGCCCACAAGTGCTCGGCATCGGTGGCCTTCGTCAGACATTCCTCCAACGCCAGCATGACGGAAGGACTGCTGACATTCCCATATTTTCGCAGAACGGATCGGGATTCTATAAGAGTATGTCCGTCTAGTTTTTTCTCCAATGCCGTGACCACGTCTCGGCCTCCGGTGTGGCTCAGTACGCGGTTGGGCTCGGATTCACAGCGATCATAGAGGGTTTTCACCGCGTTGGCGGCCAGGTCGGGCACGGTGCGATGAAGCTGATTGCGCAGTCGTCCGTTGGCGTTGACAAAGCGGATCTTCTCGCGTTCCTCCGGTCGATGGAGGGTGTCGAACCGGCCTGTTGCCCAAGCCCCATCAATGGACCGGTTCTGCCAGAGCGAGGCGCTGGCGCCGTCACCGAACAAGCAGAGACTGATGAGGACGCCGGGGTCGTCGTCCACGTAGAAGGCGGCGGAACAGATTTCGACGGATACCGTGGCCACCACGGAAGGCCGATCACGTGTCTGGAGAAAGGCGTCTGCCGAGCGCAGTAGAGGAATGGTGGCCCCGCAACCCAATCCAACCAGATCTTGAAGATAGGTATCCGTTCGCAAGCCGAGATTTTCGGCCACGTGGCTGGAGATTCCCGGACAAAGATAGCCCGTGCAGGTGCAGACGAAGAGGGCATCCAAGGCGCTGGCCTTGATTTCTCCGCGGGCGAGCGCAGATTCTAACGCTTTGGCTGCCAGTTGAGTGGCTTCGCGCTCGAAGGCCTCATTCAATTGTTGAGCGCCCATGGCGAATACTTCTTCCGGATCGGAAAAGGCGAAGTGGCGTTGATCGATCCCTGAATCGCCTAACAAGATTTTCTCCAGCAAGTCCATGGAGCGCTGTCGCAGGCCGAGCGCCAATCCATGTGGCTGCAGCCTTTCCCAACAGGCGCGCTGGGTGAATACATGGGGAGGAAGAGCGCTGGCGAGCGAGCGAAGAATCATCGAGCAACGGATGGCGGAGTGATCATGGACGAGTAGCTAGCGGAGCGCGTGATAGAGCAAGTCGAAGGGTCGCCCTGGCAAGCCTCTCCCGAGGCTGAGCATTGATTGGCCCCAGGGATGGGTCAAGAACGGGTGGATGAGGCCGGCGAGACGCAACCGCTTGTCGAAGCGGCGAGCCAGGGCACGCCGGATCTGTTCGACGGCGCTTGGCCAGGCACAGGCGCCACTGGCATAGGTTCTGAGATGGGGAAGCGCGGACTCCGCGGACTGGATCGCCATGGTCATCCCATTGCCGGTGAAGGGCGGGATCTGCCGGTGGGCATCGCCAAGGCGGCAGCCTGGTTCGCCCCGAACACGTTCCCCGGCCCACCGCCCAAAGGGCAAGGCGCTCACTCCGACGACTGAATCCTCGTCCATCGTGGCGGCATCAAGTCGATCCGCGAACGATGCCAGTCCCCGCTGGCGGAAGATGTCGACCATCCACTCCGGTCTGCTCGTTCGTTTTTCCAAGGGGCCCCGCACGAGGGCGCAGACATTCACTCGATCGGGAGCCACTCTGGTTAGGCCGACGTAGAGTTGGTCCCCCAAGTGCATTTCGAGACCATGGGTCGTGGCCACGTCTGTGAAATGGGCCTTCAAGCCGAGCCAGGGACTTCGCTTGGCCGCCGTTCGGCCCGTGGCCCATACTTGGCCCGCCGTGTCCTTCCCGGTTGAACAGATGCGGGAGCATTGGCGGAGATCGCCACCGAGAGCGAGGAAGCGCTCCTTGCATCGAGCGTCGAGGACGTAGCGGGAGAGGCCAAGAGCGATCTCTGGCAGATCCGCGCTGAACACTTCTTTTTCGCGACGATACCACACGGTAGACCGATGGGACACGGCGCCCTCGAGGATGCCCGTGAGTCCCAGAGCCTCCAAGGTTGCCGGGTCCAGACCGCTGATGAACTCTCCACAGACGCGGTGACGGGGGTAGGTCCCCGCTTCAGAGAGGACCACGGGAATACCGTGGCGGCGCAGCCCGATGCCCAGGGAAAACCCGGCCAGTCCGCCGCCGACAATGCTGATGCGCTTCATCTCCTCCTCCATGCTTGCAAATGATACGCGCCGAAGGCCGTTCCTGTCTCCTTCAATTGCCAGTCGCACGGCCGCAATCGCCATCTCGCGGGCAGATCTCCAGGGCGAAAACCAGCCCGGATACTGACAAAGAGATCGTGGCGTGTGACGTGGTTGACCCAGGGAACTAACATCGTGCCGAGCCAGGACGCGTGCCGGGTGCGCCACGGCTCGGTGGCTAACAATCCGTTGAATTGCTGTATCCGCTCCGCCAGGGATTCCAGTTCACCGTCCGGCAAATGGTGCCAGAAGAGGCTGGCGACGAGGATTCTGCCTTTCACCATTTGCAGAACGTCCCTGACATCACCTTGAATCCATTCCACGGCTTTCGCGCAATTCGCCGGTCTGGGCGCGAGGTCAATGGCCTTCACCGGCCAGCCATCCCGGGTGAGGGAAGATGCCAGGCGCCCGTCCCCGGCTCCCACTTCCACGATGGCTTCGCGATGTCCTACCGTGGCGGCTCGATTGAGAAGCGCTCGCCGAATCCAGCGGACGTTGCCCATCAGCGCATTGATGCGAACTAGATCGCGCCGCGAACGCCGTGCCGCGGAATCATCCGGAGGGAGACCATCGAGAATTTCTGGTTCGACCACGCGACGCATCTTCATTCTCGTTGGACAAAGGCCGTCACCTCCAGTCGAGCGATTCCGCGCCTATTGTGACCTTTGCAGGGATCCAATCCGGGCGGCTCTGGGATCCTTCTTCGGAACTGAGAAAGCGGGTGGCGTCCTTCGATGGGTCCCCATGCATGTCGTGAGTAAAGAGCTGGGGATTACTCTGATTGGATGGAGCTGTCCGTTCGAAGACGGCTTGGCCGGTGGCGCCAATGGGCACGGGACGATAGTCGGATACCTCTTTTCCCGATGAGGGGAGATCGGAGTAATCGATGATGAACACGGGGGTGGCGAGTGCCGGTGCGGTCATGGTCGAAAGGGGTGATGTTAGAATGGTATGCGGAATTGTCGTCGCGACTGCGGGTGAGCCGGGAGGCGTCGTCGAGCCGGATGCTGACTGAATCTGTGGTCTCAGGCAAGTACCGTCAGGTCACCTTGGTGGGTGACTTCGATTGCCATTTGAGGCTCTCTACGTATGGTGCCGTCCACCGCTATGAAATCTCTCGTATCACCATGGGCGCTTGCCTTGATCCTCGCCACGTCCTCATTGATTGCCGAAGAGGAAGAACTGGTCAAAGCGAAGGATGGTTCCGGGGTCTACGGTTACAAGCACACGCCCAAGCTACCTTGGTGTGAGTGGCTCGTTCACGATCCCGATCGGCCGGCCCCACCGAAAGTGGATCCTGGCAATGCTGTTGCCTCAGTCCCGCCTCCGGCGGACGCCGTCGTGCTTTTTGATGGGAAGGATCTCTCAGCTTGGACGGAATCCACTTGGGAGGTGAAGGACGGTTTGTTGGTCGCTACGGGAAACCGATCGCCGAGAACCAAGCAGGCCTTTGGCAGTTTCCGCCTCCACCTCGAATGGATGATGCCCAAGGATTTCGAGGGTCCTTGGTACAATCGAGGAAACAACGGCGTCCTTTTACACGGCCTCTACGAGATCCAGATCTTCGATTCCTTCCATGAGCCACTCTATCCGGATGGCCAATGCGCCGCCATTTACGCGCAGACACCGCCGTCGGTCAATGTCACCCGGGCGCCGGGCGAGTGGCAATCGTATGATATCATTTTCACCGCTCCCGTGTTCCAGGACGGCGAGTTGGTCACACCGGCTTACGTGACGATGTTTCACAACAACGTGCTCGTGCACCATCATCAGCAAGTTTACGGCGCGACGGGCCACAAGGTACTCCCTCACTACAAGCGCCAGGTGAGCGAGGGACCAATCGGCCTCGCGGGTCACGGGTGTCCCGTGGCCTTCCGCAACATTTGGGTCCGGCCGATTCCGGACGGGAAGTAAAGAAGGGACTAAAGTCCCTGCCACTTTCTCGCAATGTGGGAGGGACTTCAGTCCCTCGGATATATGGAGGGAAGGCGTGATGGGCACACACGGGGAAAATGGGGACGGGGCATACGAGGTCGCCTGGCCTCGATTGCGGGTGGCGACGGAACTATCAGCCCGTTCTTCTTGCCTGGGCTGCGCTCCTTCTCGCTCAATCAAAGATCTGCGCGAATCTGCGCGAATCTGCGGTTCCTCCCGCACGCTGGGTAGAAGAACTCGACTTTAATATTCACGCACTTAGTGCTCCAGAAACGCTTCGGCCAGACGGTCTTCATCTCTGGCGAGCAACCTTTTGAAACTCCGTGGGGCTGGCGAAAGCTTTCCATTTGGCAGCGCCCCCCGAGGCATCAACCGCGGGATCAGATTCCTTGGGCACCTGGGGCGGTGTGCCGCAGGGATTTCAGTTCGAGCGAGAAAAGTAGAGCGGCAAAATGAGAAGGGTATCGAGGTAGCCGTGGGCGAGGATGGTGACCCAGAGATTCCTTTGAACCGCCAGATAGGAGATACCGAGGGCCAGGCCCATGAACGCGGTTTGCACCATCCCGATGGGGCCCCACTGGTAGTGGATGAGTCCGAAGACGAGTGAACTCATTCCCAGGGCCATCAACCAGGCGGCCTTTCCGCCTCCGAATAGCTCTGCTAGACGCGTCATGAGGAAGCCGCGGTAAAGGACTTCTTCGCCAAACGAGGCCGTGAGGTAAACCGACGCCAGGGTGAGCAGGAGCAGTGGAAGGTTGCCCTGGAGATGATCATAAGCACTCAGATCGGCGCCTTCCCTGTCGCCGGCGAGGGATTGCATCACGATGGTGCCAATCACGAAGGCAGCCAGGGCGGCGATGAAGACGACGAGAGACTTGAGGACGGCCCTCATCGCCGTGCGCCTCCCGCATCGGCTGAACGTCAGTCCAAGGTGACTCCAAGGCTGCGCCCGCAGCCGGAGTCCCAGCCAGACGACGCCGATCATGACCACAATGGACGCGGCGATAAGCAAATGCGCCGTGAGAGGACTCGGATCTTCCAGTGTATGGAGGATTGCTAGAAAAACGGCGGGGATGAGGAAGGCGCAGGCAAGCTCGGCCGCCTGAGCCCACTTGCTCGTGAGCAACAGATTTCCCAACACGGAGCTCGCTCCTGCATTGGTCACAGTTCCCGAGGCTTTTGGTAAACTCATGATTGGCGTTTTGCTGAAGTTTGACGCCTCTTGCGGGCGCGGAGGGATCTCAGGGCTTCGCCACACCAGGCCAATCGGGCCTCGGTCATTCGAATGCCGTGAGTGAGTGATAGGAGGAAGACGAGCAATTGGTTCGAATCGTCTTCAGCCGGTCCTGCCAAGTCGATCAACTCATCCGGAAGGGAGCGTTGCCGCAGGGCCTTGCGCAAGATTTGCTCAGACATGGTGAAGGCTTCCAAGCGCTCTTTCTCCTGACGCTGGTACTCCTCGATGAGGCGCATGCTTTGGCTTTCCTCCTGGCGCCCGGTGAGAAAGAACTTCAGGAGAAACTCGTTTCGGACCGGCACGGGCTCGGTCGGTTCTTGCAGCCAGTCGGAAAAAACGCGGCGTCCCTGGGCGGTGATCGAGTAGACGTGCCGCTTTCGTCGCCCCTGGCCTGCGCCCTCTTTCCGCGTCGCCAGCCCCTCGGCAACCAATTGATTCAGAGTGGGATAAAGCTGCCCATAGCTCTCATTCCAGAAATGCTGTAGGCCCATCTGAATGAGCTTCTTGATGTCGTAGCCCGACATCGGCTGCCAGCTCAAGAGTCCCAGGATGGCGCAACGAGTCTTCTGTTTCTTGGGCATGAAAAGAGGATATACTATCTTTCAGATATATCAAGAAGATATATTTAGGCAATCAGCGACGCGTCTGCCGGATGGGGAAGCAGGGGGCTGCAGATGCCGCAAGTTCTCGGAGATATTGGATTCCTCGGCCCTGTGACTCGAGAGGATACCGGTTGGCGCTATTGCCGAAAGTTGAGAAAAGTCTGGTCAAAGGACCTGAAGCTCATGTACGTTGAACTGCGGAAGAGAAAAGAGGATGCAGTTCCTGAAGAGATAGCTGCCGGATTGAGCTAACATTCGTGGGAGAAGTGGTGACGCTTCTGTCAGGGAGAGCTCACGCGATCCACTACGTTTTATTCGGTGATTTGATCTCCCGTGAGCGAATGGAGAAAGGCCACCAGGGCATCGACTTCGCCTTCGTCCAAGTGCAGGGGGAGCAGTTCGCTGTTTCCCTCGGCGCGATTGTAGAACTGCACGACCTCTTTCAGCGTGGGGATGGAGCCGTCATGCATGTAGGGCGGCGTTAAGGCGACGTTGCGCAGGGACGGCGTTTTGAATTGGAATCGATCGATCTTCAGCTGGGTGTGTTCAAAGCGGCCGAGGTCCAGGGTCAGGGATTCCCCGCCTGGGTCAGTGCCCGGCTTGGGCTTCCCGGAGGACACACCGGTGTTGTGAAAAGCGTGATCGGTAAAGAGAAGGGCCGATTCACTATTGAGAGGATGACATTTTAAGGATCTGACCGAAAACGAAGAGTGTCTTCCTCATCGGCAGAAAGTTCGACGAGAAAGCCGTTTGGTGTTCGTTCATAGCGCACGGGCTGGTTGTTCCGCGGGTCGCGGGGTGTCACTGGCAGTTCTGTCAGGCTATTGGGATAGCGGTCGTTCGCCAGGCGAAACCTCATGATATCGAGCGCTGCCTTGAGCACGGCGAGTTTCTGAGCCGTTTCCAAACAGGCGCGTCCCACAGCGGTCATGGACCGGGCTTTTTGCGCTGCGGTCCAGGCGGTGATCGGTGCCATGCTCTGGCGGTCGAGAGCCGCCTCCCAGGCGTCGATGGCGACACCGAAGGGCACTTTCCGTGACTCGAAGATCTCGAGGCCGTCTTGAAACGATTCTGCGATGCGGCCCAGGCCGCGCAAGGCCCAGCCTCGTGGTGCCAGGTATTGCCAAGAGAGGTCTTCGGCGTTGAGGGTGTCGCCCAGTCCCCACATTTGTGTGACGGCGCCCTCGAAGCTCAGCGCGTAGGCGCGTTCGCCGCGGATGGCATTGACGAAAATCTGTTGGAGATCGATCTCGCCCAGTCTACGAGCTAACTGATTCAACTGATCCGCATCCCATACCTTTTCCTGTAGCCCTTCTTCGAGTGGAGAGAGTATGAGTGCGATGTTGGCGAGGAATAGCACGTGGAAGATCGCCCCGGGTTCCTGGGCGTGCATTTCACCGAGGCGGAGGCTGATCTCGATGTCCTCCAGGGCGCGGGTACTTTTTCCCTGCATGACGTCGATTCTCGCCTGGAGGCGAAGGAGCTTCATGAGTGGCATCGCGGGAAGTTTGAGAACGGGATGGGTATCCCCCCGCTGCCCGGCGGTGATACTTCGATTCCAGCGCGCGTGGGGCAATGGTAGACGATCGGCGAGTTCGCGACGCGTGAGCTGCCAGGGTTCAAGCTGCCGTTCGAGAAAGGCCAGTGGATTGTCGCCGTCGCCGTCGATCCCGCGCTTCCTCATGAGGCGGCGGGCGGCCGCTTCGAACTCCTGGGGAGACTCGGCCTCATGCATCTCGGTGAGTGAATTCGTGAGGCCCTCGACAATGCTTTGCGCCGAACCAGCGGGTGCGTCTTGCCGCAAGGTTTGAAAGAGAGGAGTTGAGCCGAAGTTGGCACTCTCTTCCACTCGCGCCGGGATGAGGCGGGCGTAGTCGAGTTCTTCTCCAAGCGCGGCAAGTCGGTTGCGAGCGTCTTCATAGTCCCGCGTGCCCTGCCAGTTTTCCACGGCAAAGAAAAGAGGGATGGCCGTCATGAGCGTGGCCATGGAGTAGGCGGCGGGTTTCAGTAGACTCATCGATGGCGATCGTTCATGGACTAGACTAATAGACGTCACCGAGGCGGGGTTTTGTCCGCCACGGCATCAATTGCTCTGACTTTCTTGGTTCCTTCACGGTGGATCACACGGGTAGATAGAGACGTCCCGACCTTCGAATCGAATGGACTGGTGCTTGAACGAGGGATGCGAGATCACGAAGTTGGTTCCATGAAAGCACGACGCGTTTCGCCGATGGCAACTCTGTCTTTGGTGGCACCGTGGCGAAGTGCTCTCCACAAGTAGCGAACGGGGGATGCGTGCCCATGATCACGATCGCGATCTGATCACGGCACGCGTCAGGGATGGGTGGAACGGTGGAAGGCGCCTGCGCCTGATCAGTCTTGAGATTCAGGTCTGCGAATTGAGCGCGTTGTTTGTTTGGGATTCCGGCATTGGCCGGCGGCGGGGCGTGGATCTGGCGTGTCTGATAGTCCAGACAAGAGCGAGGCGGCAGGTATCAAACGGCTCCAGGGCCTGTTTCGTTTTGCCTTGTTGGCCTTTTTCTGCTTTGATCCGGTAGCGGGTTGCGGCCCGGGCTGGTGCCGCGCTTTCTCTCTCATTTTTTCCCCACACACATACGAGCATGATGATCGAAGTGCAGCGGCTCACAGTCGCATGGATGGGCATGGCCACGAGGTTTCTGGCGATTGGGCTCTGGATTTGGACGGTTCCGGGTGTTCTGGCCCAAGAAGGTGAGGGCGAGGGGTTTCTCTCCTTCTCCAAGGTTTTTTCACCGAATACGATCGGGCCCGGCAGCAGGAGCACCCTCACGTTTACCATCAACAATCCGACCGGTCTGCCGGCGGAGAATGTGGCCTTCACGGACACCCTTCCGGCCAACGTGACCATCGCCACGCCGGCCAACGCCTCGACGACGTGCCTTGGCGGCGTTCTCTCCGCCCCGGACGGTGGCAGTACGGTCAGTTACTCGGGAGGCTCCGTTCCGGCACATACCGCCTGCACCGTCACTGTGGACGTGACGAGTTCGACCGTGGGGACACACACCAACGTTTCGGGGGATCTCACTTCGGACTTTGGCAACAGCGGTTCGGCGACTGATGACCTTGACGTGGTGACGACCCTCCCGGGATTCAGCAAGAGTTTCTCTCCCAGTAGCGTGTCCTTGGGTGGCCGGAGTACGCTGACCTTCACCATCGACAACTCGGCGAATGCTTCGCGAATCGGCGACTTGGAGTTCACCGATATCCTTCCATCAGGCATGGTGATCGCTGATCCCCCCAACGCGTCGACCGATTGCATCAGCGCGAGTGCTCCAAATACCACGCTCATCGCTGTCGCGGGAACCGACACCATTGAATTGGAAGCCGATGGATCGACGTTTTTTCCTGGTTTCGAAGTCCTTCCTGCGGGCGGGAGCTGCGGTGTCACCGTCGATGTCGTGGCGACCGGGACGGGCTCGCTGGAGAACGTCTCCGGCGAGTTGCTGGCGGACTTCACCAGCGCTGGATTTGCCTCGGCGACACTGGACGTCACCGTCACCCCGCTCGCGCTGGAGAAGAAATTTCTCGACGACCCAGTGCCCCAGGGAGGTTCGGTGGAACTCGAGTTTACCATTAACAACTTCAGCCGGACGGAGACGGTGACCGATATCGCGTTCACCGATGACCTCAACGCGACGCTTCCCGGGCTCACCCTGGGTTCGCTTCTTTTCAATGACTGTGGCGGGAGCGTTAGCGGATTCGGCACAGGAACGCTATCCTACAGCGGGGGGTCGGTGGGCCCGGGCGGTAGCTGCACGGTCAGAGTGTCGCTCGACGTACCACAGGCCGCGGTCACGGGGGCCTATCCGAATACCACGGGAGCGATCACGGGGACCGTCGATGGCACCGGAGTGACGGGTAACATGGCTTCCGATGTCCTCTTTGTCGCCGCTGCGCCGGTCCTGACGAAGGAGTTTCTCGAGATCGAAACCTTCGCCTCGGATCCGGTGGTGAATCCGGGAGACGATGTGGTGCTTCGTTTTACCATCACCAATACCAGTGCCACCTCGATGGCGACGGACATCACCTTTATTGATGAACTAACGAACGCTGTCCCCGGCACGGGATTTTTGCCGTTCCCGGTTTCAGTGACACTGCCGCCCACGCCCAATCCTCCATGCGGCGTCGGGTCTTCATTGGGCTTCGTTTTTCCCGATATCGATCGCCAGGGCCTGCAGTTGACTGGCGGGAATCTGGCTGCGGGGGATTCCTGTGCGTTTGAGGTCACCCTGTCCGTCCCCGCGGACATGTCGGGAGGTACCTATACCAACACGACGGGGGAGATCATGGCCACCGTGGACGCCCAGACCGTGACCGGAGACAAGGCGAGCGACGACCTCGTGGTGGTCGGGGCGCCGAGTCTGAAGAAGGAGTTTCTCGGTCCGGCGGTTCCTGGAGAAACAGCCACGCTTCAATTCACGCTGACCCACGCTCCAGACGCGCCCGCGGACGCGACCGGGATTGCGTTCACCGACGATCTGGCGGCGATGATTCCTGGAGCGACGGCGACATTGCCACCGACTCCCGACCCGCCGTGTGGCGCGGGGTCTTCTCTCACGGGCTCCGTCGGAGACACCTTCCTCACGTTTGCCGGGGGTTCTCTGATGCCCGGGGAGTCCTGCGTCTTTACGGTTGATATCGATATTCCCGCGGCCACGAGTGCTGGAACGTATACCAACACGACCAGCGCGCTCAGTGCCACGGTGAGTGGGGTCGCGGCGGTTTCCACAGCGGCCACGGCGGACCTCTTGGTCTCTTCCCTCACGTTTACCAAGGAGTTTCTCGGCGATCCGGCCGTCGCGGGTGAAGAGATCACGCTTCGATTCACCATCGCGAACAACAACCCGACCAACGATGCCACGATCACCTTTTTCACCGACAGCCTGGCACTTAATCTGGCGGGGCTTGCCGCGACCGGACCTCCTTCTTCAGATTCTTGCGGAGGGACGCTTAGCGGAACGACTGGCCTGATCTACCTTGGCGGATCAGTGTTGGCGGGCGAGTCCTGCACCATTGACGTCCCGGTCATGGTCCCCGCTGCCGCCGCTAACGGCAGTTACGCCAACATCACCAGCGCTCTCTCCACAAGCTTGGGCACAGTTCCCGCTGCCCTGGATACGTTGACGGTCGATTCCACGCGCATTCAGCTAACGAAGACATTCACCGACGACCCGGTGGTTGCAGGAGGGACCGCAACCCTGGAATTCACCCTGACGAATTTGGACGCCACGAGGACGCTAACGGATATCGAGTTCACCGACGATTTGGATGCGGCGTTGTCGGGTCTGGTGGCGACTGGATTGCCGCAATCGAATATCTGCGGTTCGGGTTCGAGCATATCCGGGACGTCCACGCTGACCTTTTCGGGAGGAACGCTGGCCGCAGGAGGTTCATGTACGTTCAGCGTGAACCTCGACATTCCGGGGACGGTTCCCACGGACCCCGTGACCAACACGACGAGCGGTCTCACGGGAATGCTTGATGGTCTGGCAGTTTCCGGAGAGCCCGCGTCGGATGATCTCAGCTTCGCGCCGGTCTCGTTTTCCAAGGAATTCCTCAGTTCGGCCATTCCCGGAGGGACGGCGACGTTGCGATTCACGATCGCGAACGACGACCCGTCAAACGCGGCGACGGTTTCGTTCACCGATGACCTGGACGCCATGCTGGCCGGGGCGGCGGCCGTCGGACTGCCGGAAACAGGCGTTTGCGGCACGGGCACGCTCAGCGGCACTTCGACGATTTCGCTTTCCGGGGGCACGGTCGACCCGGCGTCGTCTTGCGTGTTTGATGTGACCGTACAGATTCCCACGGACGCGCTCGCGGGCTCCTATAGCAATACGACGAGCACACCCGTGGTGCGCCTTCTCGAGCAACCCGTTGCCGTCGATCCCGCCAGTGCGGGCTTGACCGTCGACCCCGCTCTCACGGTATCGATCGCAGACGAATCGATCTCTGAGGGGGACGGCCCTGCAGCGACGACGGCGACGGTGAGCCGGAACTCCGGGACGACGGGAAACCTGACAGTGACCTTGATGAGCGATGATACTTCGGAAGCCACGGTGATTGGGTCGGTGACGATTTCCTCCGGGCAGTCGACCTCATTGCCCTTCGATATCGATGCGGTAGACGATGCCATCGTCGATGGGACGCAGACGGTGACGATCACGGCAACGGCCAGTGGGCATGCCGACGGAACGGACACAGTGGAGGTCACCGATGACG
>JANQJH010000215.1 GCA_028281705.1 Verrucomicrobiales bacterium | reverse complement strand
GGCGGCCTACGCGGCCTCGCAGAAATCGGGTCCGTTGACCTGGTTGCTCGATCCCAAAGTGCTACTCGTCGTGGCTGCCCTCTTGGGGGCTGGTGGGTTCGTCTATTGGAAGTACAAGCCCGCGCCGGAGTCCGAACCGGAGCCGCCTGCCGCCGAAGAATCGCCCAAGCCCGAGCAGGAAGCTGCCGATGGGGAAGACGATGCCCTACCAAAAACTTAAGTCTTTTTCTGCCAGACTTTTTGTACTTTGTTGAGGGTGAAGCCATCGGATTCGTAGAAGGCGTTGCCATCTTTCCGTTGGGCGTTGCAGCGGACGCGCAAGGTGGCGAGGCCGCGTTGACGGGCCCAGGCAGCGGCTTCGTTGATCATGGCGGATCCGATGCCGCGGCGACGGTGATCACGATGGACGATGAAGCCGCCGATTTCGGCAAAGGCGGCGGATTCTACGCGGTGGGTTTCGAAGACGTGGATCCAGGCGATGGCGCGGTCGCCTGCATCATCTGCGGCCACCAAGAGGCAATCGCGATCTGAGACGGTCAGGCGGTTCACCCGCCGGCGAATGGCATTGCTCTCGGCGGCGTAGCCCAGGGACTCACAAAGTTCGAGAATCGCGGGTGTGTCATGACCCGTGGCCTGCCGGATGATCATGGCGAGGGCCTTGGGGTCACTCGGTCAAGAGGACCCGGAGCCGCCCGTATCCCTCGGCCGAGACAGGTGTCTCGAGCGGGATGTTGGCACGTTCCCGGTCGTTGATGTTGGACTCCAGGATGAGATCGTCGTCGACGAGTTCAGTGCGCTCCCAGGACTCGAGGTCGCCAGAGAACTCGATGGCGAATTGGACATCTGTCATGCCCGGTCGCCGGAGGAACTGAAAGACGGGCTGGGGCTCTCCTTCGACACTCTCCAAGCTGCCGAAATGCATGAAATTGGTTTTCTCCGTCGGCCGCCCGGGATGCGATCCGAAGGCGTATTCAAAGACGTTGGGCAGGCCATCGTCATCGGGGTCGGCGTCAAAGGCGCTGATGGCCGCCTGCTCCGCGGTGAAGTAGTGGGCTTGCCAGTCGGCATAGCGCGTGAAACCGCCGTGCCCGGGATACCCGTCGGGATCCAGGCTCGCGGCCCAGTTTGAGGCATCATCGGGATCGGCTCCGGGCGTGAGGGGATGATAGACGAGGGAAACACCTTCGCCATCGGCGGCCTCGGGCCAGGGAGCCCGGTCGTTGTAACTAAAGTCGAGCAGGATCTCGCCCTCCTTGGAGAGCAGGGCGAGGCGCTCCCCCATGTTGCTGAGTTTGCTATCTCGCTGAAAGGTGCCGACAATGCGCGCGCCGTGGTCGATGCCGTAGCGGGCGGTGAAAGCGGCCTCGTTGCGCACGAGGACGACGCGTTCACCGGGGGCGAGTTGCGTCTGGGGAAAGGTGAAGCGAAGGCCTTCGGTGAAGGAGACGCCCTCCAGTTCGAGAGGGGTGTCCCGCTCATTGCGCAGTTCGAGGAACTCGAAGTCGTTTCTTTGGTTGGCGACGGTGAGTTCCGCTTCATTGCGAGGACCGGATGGGCGGTAATGGATTTCTGTGATGGCAAGGTCGCCGGGTTGTGGCGGCGACTCAAAGTAAAAATAAGACTCCGATAGGGCAGACCAGCGTCCGAATTGATCGAGGACACGGGACCTGACGGTCGAGGATTCTGTGAGGGTGATCTCTCCTCCGGTGGTCTGGGCGGTATTGGTGGGGCCGCCGGCCGAGAGCTCCTGACGGAGTTCCATACGCGGCGAGAGGAGAAAATCGCCATCGTCGTCGAGGCTATTCAAGCCGTGGAGGGCGAGGAGGTTGGTCCCGACGACGAGCCGGTTGCGCACCGCACTGGTGACATCGAAGGCTTCTTCGATCATGGCGTCTTCATCCGCGCGAGCCGCCAGCGCCGCCGAACGGCCGTTTACCTGAGCCGGGGCATTGGCGGCGGCGACCCGGATACCGTTGATGTAGGCGACGAACCCATCGTCATAGCGCAGGCGAAGGATGAGAGCATCCATGTTTTCCAGAGCGGCCTCGGACGGGATGCTGAAGGGCACACGGCAGTAGAGGCCCGTGCCATTGGCGGCGGTCATGACGGCTTCCACGTCGGTGTTGAAGAAGCTCTTGAAGGTTCCCTCTTCGCTGGTGTCGAAGCCCAGGCCCACCCGGCCTTCCCACCAGAACTGTTCATTGGGGGCACCCGTGATCAAGTTCCAGCGAAACGCAGAGGAGAAACCGCCGTTGGAGGCGTTGGGCACGAGCCAGGCACAGGGGGCGTTCGGTTGGAGGACCTCAAGTAGTTCGATCTCGGGGAGCTCAGCCGGATCGGTCCCATCGGTGGTGTAGTAGATGGTGGCGTTTTCTTCCGTGGTGGTCAGGGTGATGGTTTGGCCTTCGGTGAGGAGGCCGCCCGCTTGGCTCATCACGGGCGAGGAGGGAATGGGGAAGATCTCGCGCTCGCGGAATCCATCAAGCACCCTCTCTCTCCGTTCGGTGAGAAAGGTATCGCGCAGCCACTCCACTTCCGGGCGCCAATCGTCATTCCTCGTGAAGAGGCGGCCGTTGGGGGCGGTGTTTCCCCAGCGGGCGGACTCGGCGATGATGGGTAGTTGCAATTGATCGATGAGAGCCTGCATGCGCGGCTGGGTCTGCTCGGGTGTGAGGGCGCCGCCGTTGAAGAGGTGTTTGTTGAGGCGATCAGCGAAGGCACGCTGGAATGGCGGGTAGGTGATGAGGGCATCGTAAGGCGCCACGGGAGAGCCGGGGTCGTTCACCCTGGAGAGATCGAGATTGAGGGCGCGTTGGGACGTGTTGCCCAGAAGGTTGAACATGAGGTGCAGTCCCATGCTCATTTCGGCGTCCCAGGAAAAGAAATGAAACTTGCCGTCTCCGCCGTTGCGCGACCGCCGGCCGGCGTACCAGTTCTTGTTGCCGAAGACGGTCACATTTTGAAAGACCGTTTCATTCCCGGCCTGGATGCCGCGATAGACGGGTCCGCACCAGTCGTAGTCGCCCGACCACATCCGCACGATCATGGAATCAATGTAGCCATCCAGATTCACCAGGTTTTGGATGCGCTCGAAGCCGATGCTGTCGGCCACCTGACCCGTGGCGATGCTTTGCAGATCTTCCCAGGCGTCGGCGTTTCCACTGACCACGGTGTAGGTCTCATCGGAGAACTCGGGATGGTGGACCACGTCCCAGTCGCTTTCATCGCCACCGAGGTGGTCGCTGAAGTAGGTCGCGTTGGGCCTTTCGTGAAGGTCATAGACGCCCCAGTAGGCTCCGTTGATGTAGAGGTGGACGTATTTGCCTAACGGACTGAGAAGCCCCATGTCGTTTTCCGTCTTGCGGAGGAACTGGTCGCGGAGAAAGGAGCCATGAGCCGGCAGATCAAAATCGCTTCCGCCGAAACGGTCGGCCAGCGACCAGCTATCGTGGCCGCAGGAGCGGAGCACGAGTTGTTCAAAGGAATTGACGTTGGAGCCCTCGTAGAGCGGGTGTTCGAGTTCGCCGCGGCCGCCGCTGTACTCATCACGGAAATACAGCCGGAAGGGTTTCTTGGGATGACTGCGAGCGTTTCCGCCGTGGATCCGAAGGCCCGCCCGGATGTGAAAGGTGTCCGTTTCGTCGGTGGGTGAAAAGTACTCCAGGGAAATGGGAACTTCGGCGCCGCGGCCGCTGCGATCGAATTGGGTGTAGATGCCGGTTGGGCCGAAGATGAGCCCGGGATCGCCCACGACGGAGAGCGCCGGGAGCGTTCCACCGAGCGCTTGCTCGATCTCCTCGGCATACTCCGGGGACTCCGTCACGCGCGCGTCCATCGTGATCTGTTCTTTGACGTCGCTGGCAAAGAGATAGGTCTGGGTGTCGACGTTGCTGCTGACATGGCGATCCCTCGTGGCGATGGCACGCAGGATGGTGGAGGCGTCGATGGTGATGGGATCGGCGTAGGGGATTCCCGTCTCGGGAGAGGGCACCGTGCCGTCGAGGGTGTAGTAGATGGTGGCTCCCTCGGTGTTCGTCGAGATGACGACGGTCACGGGTTCGGTGTAGAATCCCCGGTCGACGGAAAACTGAGTGTCGGCCACGAAGCCCTGGACGACCACGCCGTTGAGGGCGTTCGGCGTTGGTGTCAGGAGATAGCCAATGTCGTCGGGATTGTTGCCGGTGCTCCCGTAGGCGGTGTTGGTGCGCTGGTTAGGGAAGGCGGGGGTGAAGCTTGACAACGGCGTGGTGGCCTCCGGGGCGAAGAGACCGAGAAATTCGCCGCCGCCGTCGACGGAAAAATTGGTGTGGAGGGGAAGTTCGGGCGCCGTTCTGTCCTTGCCCGAGGCAAACACGAGAAGGAATCCCTTTGCCGGCAAGGTGACCTCGGGGAAGACCCATTTGTTAGGAAGCTCGGCGTTATCTGTTAGGCTGTAGCCGGCCAGTTCAATGGGGGCGTCCGTGGGGTTGTAAATCTCGATCCAATCGGAAAAATCGCCGTCATCGTCGGAGGAGAAATCCTCGTTCTCCGCGAGGAACTCACTGATGATGGGGTTGGCCTGTGCCGGCAGGAGGAGGGCGGTGAAGAGGAGGAGGGATGCGGAGCACGCCGCACGGGAAATGGAAGTCATATAGTCGACTAGGGGTTGGCTAAAAGTTTAGAAGTCGCACGGGGCGAAGTCAAATTTGGGAAGAGGATGACCGCGAGGCGACAGATTGGGATGGAGCCGCCGATGTTTTCATCGTGCCACGGCGGTGAATGTTGACTCCCGAGGGTGATCGTGGCTCCTTTTGAGCGAGTGAGTGAGACCCCCTTGACGACGCCATCAGAGCCGCTTCCCGCGGGGCCGGTGGAGCGACCTCTGGTATTGGTCGTGCTGCCGCGAATTGTCGATCTCGTCGTTCAGCAGGATCGCTCTCTGGCGCCGGCGCTCTTTTCCCAGCGGCGACGAAGTTATGCGCTTCGTCGGGAACGGCTTATGGAGATTGTCGATCTCGATGAGCTGGGGTTGGACGAGCGTGTCCGTCTGCCTTCCGAGGTCATTCTCGTGGCTCAGGCCCGGCAGTTGCGGCTTGGTGGACGCGGGCTCCCGCAGGGAGTGCGGACGTGGCGCCTGGCCTTCTCGGCGCTCTGTGTCCTTCGTTTGAAGGCGGCCGCCATGTCGGGACGGATGACGATGGCAGAGGTTCACCAACGCATCGACCTCATTGGCCGGGAGACCTTCACCGAGATCGAATCAGTGCTCCAGCGCGAGCTGCGTCTCTTTGAAGACGATGATTTGGTCAGGATATATGGCGAATTTGTCACCTTGCACGCCGAACTGCGAGCCTTTGCTCCTCAATCCTTGGACACCTATTTCCCGTCGCTCTGTGGACGTCACGAGGAGATTGAAGCCATGGGCGAGCGCGATTTGGCGTCGGGAGAGATCCTGGACCTGACCCGTCCGGAGGGCGTCTCTCTCCCGAGTGTCTCGGCTCCCACGGAGGCCGAGTTGGCAGCCACGGAGGATGAGGCTCTGGCAAAGCCGCTGCCCAGTTTGCGCCCGAATTCCAAGCGCTATGTCAGTCTTACGAAATGGGGGAGTTCAGCTCTGGCACGCGGGAATGCGGTGGTCAGTGCCATTCTCTATCGGAGAGCGAGCCGACTGGCGCCGGATCAAGCCCGAGCACAGGAGGCGGAGCGTCTCTCTCATGAAGTGATTGACGGTCTGGTGGAACGGCTGCAGGCAGCGCTCGCCTTCGATCCGCTTCGGGCTGACGCCTGGCGGCAGTCGTTGAAGGATCTGTTCTCTCATTCGTCGCGCGGGTTCTGGAACACGAACAAGCGCTTGCTCTACGATTTGCAGAAGGTCTGCGTCGCTTACGAACGCGAGAGCTACACCATCGACGTCTTGGGCTTTTTGCGAAGCTTTGGCCGCAGACCTCTCAAACGTGCCTTGCCGAATCAGCGTGAGGTTCTGATGTCGAAGCAGCTCCGGAGTGCGACGGGACGATTGGCCAAGGCGCGGATCACGGCGTCGCAGCGGTCGACGGTGTCGACCTTGTTGCGTGAGGCGGCCGAATCGGCTGAGCACCAGTTGCGTCGCCGCTTGCGTCCGAGGATTGCCCGGTCTCTCAACGAGAAGGGCCTGAGACCGGAGAACAGTCCGGAACGCGTGGCACGCGCCAAACTGATCGAAGAGCTTCTGGACTGCATTGTCCGCCGGGGTCATTTGAACATGGGCGATGTGCGGGACGCGATCTCGCGGAGCCAGCTCAAACTTTCCGATCTCACGCTCAAGGAACTCTGGATGGGAGATGCCATCCTGCGGGCTGACCGGCGTCTCAATCGATTGCTCGATGGCGTCTATCGCCGCGGCGAATTTTATCTGCGCGGGCTGCAGCGTCTAAGTTCACTGGGATTTGGAAGAGTGCCCGGCCGCTTCATGATCCAATACGGCGTGGTGCCCTTTGGCGGCGCCTTCCTCATCCTCGAGGCGGCTAGTATCGTGGAGGAGAAAATCGGCGGCGAGGGCTCGCAGTCCTTTCTCGCGCGGGGCACGGAAGTTCCGGAGACGTTTTGGGACGTCTTGCGCGTTCCCGTCGATTGGCGTTTCGACTCTTTCTCTAACATGATTCCTGCCGTCATCGTCATGGGAATCTTTCTCATGGGGCTCATCCACTCCCCTGGGTTCCGGGGGTTCGTTTGGGCGGTGACGCAGACGGTGTTCAAGGCACTGAAGTCACTGGTGATCGACGTTCCCCGGTGGATCATGGGGATGGAGTGGGCCCGTCTGTTCTTTCGAACGCGATTGGCGAAAGTGTTGCGGCGCTACGTCATCGCGCCGCTCATCCCGACGGCGATCTTTTATGGCATCGCAGGCCTCCTTCTGCAGTTGAATCGGGTCACCGCGGTGCTGGTCTTCATCCTCATCTTCGCGGGCCTCAACTTCTTCATCAACTCCTCGGTGGGGAGGCGTCTGGAGGAACGGGTGGGTGCTTGGGCCGGGCGCCTCTGGTACCGGTTTCGGGTGCAGATCATCCGCTCGCTCTTCGAGTCCGTCATGGCCCTGTTCCGGCGTTTCATCGAGATCACGGAACGGATCCTTTACGCCATCGACGAGTGGCTCCTTTTCAAAACGGGAGAGAACAAGTTCACCTTCTGGCTCAAAGGGATCGTGGGCGGCATCTGGTCGGTGGTTTCTTACGGCATTCGCTTTTGCATCACCCTTCTCGTGGAACCGCAGATCAACCCGATCAAACATTTCCCTGTGGTCACGGTGTCTCACAAGATCCTTCTCCCCAGTCAGCCCTTCCTCGCCAACTGGATGGGATCGGCCCTGAGTACCCCGATGGCCAATGCCGTCGCCGGAGCCATTGTCACGCTCACGCCCGGGATCGCCGGCTTTCTCGTGTGGGAACTCAAGTCGAACTGGAATCTCTACCAAGCGAACCGCGGCGCCACGCTGACCCCGGTGTCCGTGGGCTCGCATGGAGAGTCGCTCTCACGCTTGTTAAAGCCGGGGTTTCATTCGGGAGTCATCGGAAAACTCTACGCCCGGATGCGTCGTTCGGAGCGCCAGGCCGGGACCACGTTGCGGCGACGCCAGGCCAAGGCACAGGCACAGGAAAAACTGCGTCACGTCGAGGTGTCCGTGCGTCAGTTCGTCGAGAGGGAGATGTTTGCCCTCCTGAAACAGGCTCCGGAAATGAGCGAGCTGGAGTTTGAAGTCTCCGAGATCAGGCTCTTGCCCAGCGCCATCCATCTGCGGCTGGTGGTGAACGGTGCCGGGGCCTGGAAAGAAATGAGCCCGCTCCACCTGCTCTTGCAGGCGCATCGCGACTGGCTCGTGGCCAAGATCGTCGACCCGGGCTGGCTGGAGAAGCTTGAGCCGGAGCAGCGGTCGGTCGCCGCCATGGCCCTAGCGGGCTTCTATCGGCTCAGTGGGGTCGAATTGGTGGACGAGCAGGTCCGGCGGACCCTGTCGGCCCCGAACATGCTCTATCATTTGCGCCTATCGGAACTCGAAGTCTGGCGCGAAGGCGAGCAGGGCGATCCCATCATCTATGGGCTGCGGACGTGGGGAACGATTCGACCGCATCCCGCGAGCCGGGCCAAGGCCCTCGGATTTGCACCGGTGGCGCGGAAGCAACTCCTCCTGAGCGAGCGTGATTTGTCCTGGGCCGATTGGGTCCGCTACTGGCAGAAAGATCCGGATGCCTCGGAGCGGGCCGAGGTTCAAGTGGAGTCCCAGAGGCTGCTCCCGGTGCCGGTGGGCTAGAGGGTGGCGAACATGTGGGGCATGTGTCTCGCCGGCGTCTCGCCGTTCGAGCACGGTTGGGCTGAGGACGGCGCTCTCACGTTGAGGAACAAACGAGCGCCACCCGGGAATGATCGGGTGACGCTCGTCGTTGGGGGTTGGGGGCTTGGTGCCTCGCGGGGGTTGGGTGGGTTGCTTTGGGTTTCGTCCTTCAGTCACCTACATAAGATTTTCTGGGCAGAAGATGCAGCTCCGTTGGAGAAAGTTTGATTTTCTGCGTGGCCGGAGAAAACTTAGGATCTCCTAACTATCTCCGCGGCGGCGAAAAAGGCGAGAATGTCAGATCGATGGGGCACTCCTTGATTGCATTCTCCGGAAACGGAAATATTCTCGCTTCTTCTGAGAAAAACCTGCAACCTTAGAAGGTCGCTTCGGTTGATACTTAGACGTTATTGCCGCGCCTCTCTTTTCCTCTCTAACTTCCTACCCTCTGATGAACGATCTCGATAAGCACGACAGCTTGGACGCGCTGCTCGATGGCTGGTGTGAACCTGTGGTGCGTCCTGATTTCACGCGGTCGGTGGTGATGAATTTGCCCGAGCAGGAAGTGGTGCCGGAGACCGGTGCAGGTTCAGATTCGAGTTCGAAGATCCTTGTTTTGCCGAATTTCTTTGGTCCGAGCACGCTCATGGGGGCGGCCGCGGCGGTGCTGCTACTCCTGGTCATCGCGCTGACGCACACGTCCCGCATCGCGATGGAGAGTGATCTGGTCGAGCTGGAGGGTTACTCGGACGACGCCGTTTCGGAACTCTATCGCTTGATTCATCTCGAGGGGCTGGCGGGGAGTGATGACCTGTCGCCGGAAGACGCGGATACCGCCCTGCTCTTGTTCGCCACCGGCGGCTGAGGTCTTCGGCGAACTCACGGGGTCGAGGCGGCGTGTCTCCCGCGTTTTTCACGCAATCGCCACTGGCGTGTGCCCGCCAATTGATCGGTTGCGCTTTCCGTCATCGGGGCGTGGGCGGCATCATCGTGGAAACGGAGGCCTATTTCGAGGAGGGTGACGAAGCCTGTCACACCTTTTCCCGGCCGAGCGCGCGGACATTTGTCAGGGAAGGCCGCGCGGGAACGAGCTACGTCTATCTGAATTACGGGATGTACTGGCTAGTCAACGTCTTGGTCAAGGGGACCGAGGGAAACGGCTTTGTTCTCCTACGCGCGCTCGATCCGCGGTGGGGCGTGGCCTCGATGCAGGAGCGGCGGGGGCGGGAGCGTCTGGTGGATCTCTGCTCCGGGCCCGGGAAATTGAGCATGGCGCTAGACATGGACGAGCGGCACCACGGCATCCCCCTGGCGGGTCACTTCGAGGCCTCTGAAGATTCTCTTGAGGTGGAAACGGGGCCTCGCATCGGAATCTCCCGGGCCACGAGCTTTCCCTGGCGTTTCACGGCCGCCGGCAGTCCGCACATCAGCGGCACACGACGGGAAGCGACTTGAGTTCGATCGATTGGATCGATTGGATCGATTCGTTGATCGCCGTCCCATCTGGGCACGAAAAAAGGCGAGGCCTTTCGACCATCGCCTTTGCTCTGCTATCGGATAGCAGTCTAAACCTTACCTACTTGGAAGGCACGTAGATGCTGCCGTCAACAGGAGGAGCGGGCGGAGCGGGAACAGGTGCTGGCTCCGGAGCGCTGCTGCAAGCGGAGAATGAGATCAGACCGAGAGCCGTAGCGGCAAGGGCGAGTGCTTTGATGAATTTCATTGATGATGAACGTAAACGTTGGATTGGTGTTCAGATCGGGATCCGTGATCGCATCCCGGAGGCCAAATTAGTGCTCTATTCAGAATTGCAATCGATTTGTTGCCAAGGCCTGGCTGGGCCAAAGCCAGGCTGAGGGGGAGAATCTCGTGATTTCTACTTTCATTTGGGCCCAGGACCGGCGATGTCTGCCGCATTTTCGACCCGATCTTGTTCGAAATGCTATGAAGAAACCAGTGATTGCAGTAGTTGGAGCCACCGGCGCGGTGGGCGAAGAGATTCTTGCGTGTTTGGATGAGCGTCAAGTGTCCTTCAGCAAACTCAAACTGCTGGCTTCGGCGAGGTCGGCGGGGCGGCAGATTTCCTTCCAAGATCAGTCTCTGATGGTCGAGGAGTTGGTGCCTGCCTCCTTCGAGGGTGTCGACATCGCCCTATTTAGTGTGGGCTCGGGCATTTCGAAGGAGCTCGGTCCGGTTGCTGTGGCTGCCGGGGCGGTGGTCATTGATAATTCGTCGGCCTTTCGCATGGATGACGACGTACCTCTCGTGATCCCGGAGATCAATGGCGCTGACGTCCAGGAGGCGCCGCGAGGGATCATTGCCAATCCCAATTGTACTACCATCGTGACCCTGATGGCGCTTGATCCCTTGCAACGGGCCTTCGGCGGTTGTGAGCGTCTCATTGCCTCGAGCTATCAGGCCGTTTCCGGGAGTGGGGCTCAGGGAATCGCGGAGCTGGAGAATCAGACCGCGGCCTATGCCAAGAACGAGCCCTTGAGGGCAAACGTTTACCCGCATCAGATCGCCTTCAACGTTATCCCGCAGGTGGAACCCATCCTGGAGAACGGCTATACGAAGGAGGAAATGAAAATGCAGAATGAAACCCGCAAGATACTGCATTGTCCGTCGATCCTGGCCTCGGCGACCTGTGTCCGGGTTCCTGTTTTCCGGTCGCATTCCGTCTCCGTCACGGCCCAGTTTGCCACTGAGCCTAGCATTGAAGCCGCACGGGCGGCTCTTGAGGCGGCGCCGGGGATTCAATTGCGTGATGACCGTGAAAGTGCGGTTTACCCCACACCGCTGGATGCTTCCAATGGTGATGACTGTCTGGTGGGCCGCCTGCGTGAGGATCTCGCGCTGCCGAACAGCCTGGCCTTCTGGGTGGTGGGGGATCAGGTGCGCAAAGGGGCGGCATTGAATGCGGTGCAGATCGCGGAGCTTCTCATTGATTGACTGATTGACTGATTGACTGATTGATTGACTGATTGACTGACGAATCGATCGCCGGCCAAGGAAGAAAGAGGT
Source organism: Verrucomicrobiales bacterium (assembly GCA_028281705.1). Classification (GTDB taxonomy): domain Bacteria; phylum Verrucomicrobiota; class Verrucomicrobiia; order Verrucomicrobiales; family DEV007; genus JAACDM01. Next base: position 1,327 of record JANQJH010000215.1, on the reverse strand, counting down.
TTTTGGGTTCATGAGTGAATTAAAGAGCTATCTCACAAGGCAAGCCAAGAGAGTGGATCAGGCGTTGCGGGGCGCCCTGCCGAGGTCGAATGTGCGTCCCGCGACTCTGCACAAGGCCATGCGCTACAGCATTTTTGCCGGGGGAAAGCGGCTGCGGCCCATTCTCACATTGGCAGCTTGCGAGGCTTGTGGAGGCGATCCCGAAGAGGCGCTCCCGCTGGCCTGTGCCGTGGAGTGTCTCCACACGTATTCGCTCATCCACGATGACCTCCCGAGCATGGACGATGACGATCTGCGGCGGGGAAATCCGACTCTGCACAAAGTGTATGGGGAAGCCGTCGCCGTCCTGGCCGGGGACGCCCTCCAGGCCTTAAGCTTTGAGCTCATCGGGCGAGCCAAGCCGACGCCACGCTATTCCACGGCGGCCCTACTGGGAGAACTCGCGGTCACCGCGGGAAGTCAGGCGCTCATTGCCGGGCAGGTCATGGACATGGAGGGCGAGGGGAAGAAACTGACCAAGGGCCAAATTGTGAGTATTCACGAACGCAAGACGGCCGCCCTCCTGACGACGTCACTACGATTCGGGGCCATGAGTGCCAATGCCAGTGAAAGCAAATTGGCGGCGATCACTCGATTCGGTTTTGCCCTCGGGTTGGCCTTTCAAGTCATCGACGATATCCTCGATGTGACTCAGAGTTCGGAGAAGTTAGGCAAGAGTGCGGGTAAGGATGAAGCGGTGGACAAGTCGACTTTCCCGGCATTGATCGGCTTGGAGCGATCCCGCAAGGAAGCGGCGAAATTGACACGGCAGGCCCAGCTGGCGCTGCACGAGATGCGCTTAGGGAGGTCGCGCTTGGCCGAGATTGCGGACTACATGTTGAAACGAGATTATTGATCGATCTCGTAGCCTCGTAGCGGAAGAAAGTGGTAGGGACTTCAGTCCCTGAGCTCGCTTGATGGAGAGAGGGACTAAAGTCCCTTCCACGTTCCTGGAAAAAACGCTTGAGAATCGCTGCGCAAAGAAAGTGGCAGGGACTTCAGTCCCTGAGCTCACTTGATGGAGAGAGGGACTAAAGTCCCTTCCACGTTCCTGGAAAAAACGCTTGAGAATAGGTAGTGCAAAGAAAGTGGTAGGGACTTCAGTCCCTGAGCTTGCTTGATGGAGAGAGGGACTAAAGTCCCTTCTACGTTCCTGGAAAAAACGCTTGAGAATCGTTGCGCGAAGAAAGTGGCAGGGACTTCAGTCCCTGACTATGGTTTGGACATATTACGCAGATGTTAGTCTTCAAATTTCCAGAAATTTTAGCTGGACTCAGAGCGCATCGTC
>JANQJH010000175.1 GCA_028281705.1 Verrucomicrobiales bacterium | reverse complement strand
GGGGTGCAGCATGACGCCCTCCGTGCCGATGATGATGTTCCCCTGTCCCGGCACGCGGCCGACGAGGTCCGTCACCTCCTTTGGAGGACGCGCGGCGCCATCCGTCCAAATGACCTTCACCGTCTGCTCGTCCGTGTAAAACGTTCCGGGGAAGGTGTACTCCACCCGGCCATCGATGGCCCAGTTGTGCTCGTTAGGCTCGGGACCGGTGGATTTCACCGAGATCGGCGCCGAGAGAGCCAGGCCGCGGAACCAGGCACTGAAAATATGACAACCCATATCACCCAGCGTCCCCGTCCCGAAATCACGGCGCTTGCGCCAGTTACCCGGATGGTAATGCCCCTTGATGTAGGGACGGTCCGCCGCCGGGCCTAACCAAAGATCCCAGTTCAATCCCTCCGGCGGCTCTCCTCCCTCGGGCCGCGGCTTGGGATCTCCCCAAGTCTTGTTGGAAAAGGAATGCACTTCTTTGACTTTGCCGATCAGCCCGTCCTGAACCAGACGCACGGCATAACGCTCTTCAAAGGCAGAGGAGACTTGAATGCCCATCTGCGTCATGACGCCCTTCTCCCGGGCGCGCAACATCATCTGACGGCACTCCCAGAGGTTCTGCGTCAAGGGCTTCTGCCCGTAGACATGCTTGCCCAGGGCCAGCGCCGCCAAGCCCGCGGGCCCATGGATGTGATCCGGCGTCGAGACGTTGACCGAGTCGATTTGGTCACCCTCTTTTTCTAACAAGACCCGCCAGTCCTCATAGACGCGGACGTCAGGAAACTTCTTCTTCACCTGCTTCAAGTTCCGCTGCGACACGTCGGCCACAGCCACCAATTGCAAGTGATCGTGCCGCGTAAGACTCCCGATGTCCGCCCCCGCCATGCCGGAGGCACCGATACTCGCATGCTGCAACTTGCCGTTGGGGGACACGGCGCGCGCCTGGGTCGTGACGAAGGGAGCCGCCAAGGCCGAACCGCCGGCGGTGCGAAGGAAGTTTCTACGGGAGGAAGATGAGTTGGATGACATCGAGAGCTGGGGATAGGGAGTGAATGTATGTTTGAACGAATGAATATTTAGGGCAGGGAAATCTCGTAGCCCGAACGCTGCACGGTTTCAGGGCGATCCTTTCCGACCTTCACCGTGTAACGGCCCGGGGCATACACGGGCGGCTCAAACCCCGCCGGTGCGCGAACGGTGTAAAGAATCTCGTTCGTGCCCTCCTGGATCACCTGGACCACCGGATGGGCCACGCCATCGAGGCGCACTTCAGGCAATTTACCGATCACGCGACGCCCATCGTTGTCCGACATCTTCACCGTGATGGGCCAGCCGGGAAACTGCGCCCCATCACCGTCGTCCACACTGGCAAACCGCGGCCAACATTCGAAGGTCACCTCCCGGGTCTTCTTGTGAAAGCGCGCCAGGCCATAGCCATCGGAACGCTTCCTTTCATCACTGCGGTCCACCGGATTGGCGTAGGCCATCATGGAAATCTTGTTGCCCAGGCCGTCTTCGAAATCACCCGTCCAGGGCAAGGGACTGTTCGGCACCGGATGGGGGCCGGCCTTCTCGTCCAGCGGATGCCACCAGCGTCCGTAAATCGTGTTCACCAGTGCCGGACTGGTGAATCCGTAAGGACCGTCACCGTGGGCATCGATCCCGTGTTTCACCACCACGGCGAGATGCTGGTCGCCGCACAAATGGGGCGCCCAGGCTCGGCGAATCTCCGTCAGAGCCTTCTTGCGGCCGGTCTGGGGCCAGCCATTGCTATCGAGGTCGGCGAGCAAGCGGTTCGTCGGGCTGCCATGGATATGGACCGCCCCGCAAAAGGCCGTCTGCGAGAGAGCGGCCTTCATTTCAGCCCCTTCCCAGTCCTGACTCCAGGCCCGCAAAAAATCCAATTGCCGATCGCCTAACAAGGTCAAGCCCTCGACATCAACCGATTTGCGGTCGTACTTGGGATCATTGATATGGTCAGGACGAGGTCCCATGCGAGGAATCTTGCCGTCCGGACCGCTCTTGAACTTGCGATCCTCCAGGATGGCGAAGTCCACGCCTCCGACGCGCAAGCGCGTGTAATAAACCGTGATGTCCCGTTGAATCGGAGTCGCATCATGGGGATCCGGCAGATGCCAGGTTTGCTGGCGCTGCACCATGTTGACATACTTGACCGGATAGAAGTAGCCGCCGTCATGTCCCGCGCCCGTGGTGGCTTTTTTCCCGTTTTCCCCCCAGATGTTCCCCTGCCCCACGTCATGATCATCGGGAATGGTGATGACCGGGCGATCCTTCAGGAGATCGCGAAACTGCAACCCGAACTGCAACCAACCCGCGGTGTGTTCCGTGTGATGATAGGTCTGGTCACCGGCGAAAAAAACCAGATCGGGATCCTGCTTCAAGAGATTCTCCAAGATCCGGGGCCGGGGACCCGGTGTCCGGCTCGAATTGCAGGAGAGATTCCCCACCACGATGGTCTCCTTGTCGATGGGATCCTTGCGCACCGTCCCCTCGAACATGGCCTTCTCCCCGTGTCGCACCCGATAGGCGACGTCCTTCGTCGAGTCCCAGTCCTCCACGCGGAAATGCGCACTCCAGCCAAGCTCGATCACATCGACCGCGGCCAGGGGCGTCCAATCATCCCCTCGCTTGACTTCCAGCCGCACTTCTCGCGTCTCATCCGGCATCAAGGGAAAGAGCTGCGCCGTCATCTTCAGCGTCCCTTGGTCGACAGTGTAGACCGCGAAGGCCACCACTTCATCGCGAGGCACCTTCATGTCGATGAATCGTTTCGGGTTATTCCGCCTCCTCTGATTCCCCTGGGCTTGCTGGGCCGGCTCTTCAGGCTGCTCCCACCAATTCCCCGTGGCCAGACTTTCGAGCTTGGGAAACTCCGGACCGAACGGCGGCTCTTCTTGAGCCCCCGCCGTAGCGAGGAGTGAACTCAATGCGAGACAGGACCAAAACGACGCCAAGGATTTCATGCGGGCAATCTAGACACCCGCTGAAGCCAGACGCAAGGACACAACACGCCCGAAAACGGGCCTCCATCCCACACGGCCAAGCCTGCATCAATCAGGAATGCAGTTCGGAATCCGCTTCGCCATGACCTGATTCATGGGCCTGCCTGATCCCGTCCGTGATGTAGAGCACCGCGGAGATCAAGGTGAACACGCCGGCGAGAATGGTCACCGTTTCCTTCGCCATCGGCCCCGGCAGCCTGAGCATGACCCACGCCAGGGTCACCATTTGAAAAAAAGTCGCCGCCTTCCCGGTCCAGTGCGGCCGGATGCGGACATGACCCGCCACATGGTTGACCAGGAGAGCCCCAATGATGAGAACGATGTCTCGACTAATGACAATGGTAGGAAACCAGAGCGGCAGCGCGCCGGGCCAGTCTGATAATGTCAGTGTGAGGATGGCGGAGAGCATGAGCCCCTTGTCCGCCACGGGATCAAGGATGACTCCCAAGCGGCTGCGCTGGTTGAAGCGCCGGGCAATGTAGCCATCGAGGGCATCACTGAGCGAAGCGACGAGGAAGACGCCCACCGCCGCCCAGCGGTAGCCTTCCACCGGGTTTCCCGCGCGAACGGTCTCGGCATAGTGAATGGCAAAGCCCACGAAAACGGGGATCAACAAGAGGCGCCCAATCGTGATCCGCGTCGCCGTCGTCATGCCAATCCGTTAGGCCACTTCGCGCTCCTTGGGATTCTTGGCCCCGGAAACCACCATCTTGCGGCCCATGTACTCCTTGTCGTGCAATTCATCCACGGCCCGCACGGCTTCTTCGAGGCTCATCATGCTGATGAAGGCGTATCCCTTCGACCGCTGGGTCCGGGAATTGTAGACGATCTCCGCGTTGGTCACGGTACCGACGCCGTTGAAGAGTTCGTAGAGATCCGATTCCGTGGCGTCGTAGGAAAGGTTCCCCACGTAGAGGCGCGATGAGGTGACCTCCACGCGTTCCGGCTTCCGTTTCGTTTTCGAACTCTTGGTCACCGTCGTCCGAATTCTGGGCTTGGCCTTCTCCTGCGAGGCAGAGCCACTATTGGCCGCTCGATTCGGCCGGGATTTCGGTTTTTTCTTCGTCTTCGTCTCTCCCAAACCAAAGATGGCCAGGATACGCTGCCAAAGGCTCGGTTTTGGAGCGCGGCGGGGCATCTTGGAAAAATGAGCGCCACCACTCCGTCCTCCACCACCGCCATGGTGACGGCGATCCCGGCGCTGACCGCCGGATCTCTTTTGATTGGAGTTAGACCGACGGCGGCGGTTGCCGTTCCGTCCCTGGCCCCGGCGGCCCTGTCCACCGGATTGATTGCCTTTCTGAGGTGTCGATGATGACATGTTTCTGTAATTTAAGGTTGGCATCTGCGGCATCAGAACCTTCGGGCAGAGGTCTGCATGACCCTCTCATGACCGAAAAACTCCGTCGCTCGCCATTGGATTTGTTTCCCAAGCAGCCCCCATCAGAGCCCTCGATCCCATCGGCGAACGCGGGACGCGGAAACACGGTGGCGAGGAACCGGAGGAGTAGTCTCCAGACCCTGTGAAGCACAGCATTTTCGGGCTCGTAGAACATCAGACTGACCAAAGCGGCTCTCCGCTTGGTCCACCCAACCTAGGATAAATCCGTGGTCCAGCAAGGCCGGATTCACCTCGAGAAACCCGCATGCCGAAGCCTAGGACAAGCACAACTATTTGATAGCGCGAGAGTTACACAAAAAACAAAATTTACCCGCAGGACGGAATTCCCCCATTTTTCCAGACAGAACAAAAGATTCGTCCGGCGTCCCCGCTCAATCCGATGCCGCCTGGTTCCCGAGCCCACTCAAGAGGTCGAGCACATCCACGGCCCCATTCTCCCGCGCCAGGTCTGAGGCCGTTTGCCCATTCTCCGATACTTCGGTCACGCTCGCTCCCGCCTTCAGGAGCGACCTCACCATGCCGAGATCACCCTGCTTGGCGGCGGCATGGAGAGCCGTCCAACCACCTTGTTGCTTCGCATTCACCTCGGCTCCAGCGCGGAGCAAGAGTGTGACCGCAGCACCACATGTCCCGGCGACCGCGCTGTGGAGTGGCCGCAACTGGCTCCCATTTTCCGCCACGGCATTGGGGTCCGCCGCGCGTTCGAGTAGAAGACGCACCGTGTCCTGGTTGTCGAAATAACAGGCCAGATGGAGCGGTGAGAATCCATCCCCGGAAACGCCGTCGACCGCCGCGCGAAACCCGTCCAGCAATTCCTGCACACCCAGCACGTCTCCCGCCGCACAGAGGTCAAAGAGATCGGGCGTTGCGCCCGCCTCGTAGAGGGCCGGCAAGAGATCCTCTTGGCGGTGGTACATCGCCCACATCACGGCCGAGACGCCAGCGGCGTTTCTCGACGAGGCCAGCTCACCGTCTTCCTCAAGCAGTTGTTCCATTCGGGCCTTCTCGCCCTTCTGGATGGAGTCGAAGAGTTCTTCTTGTTTACTCATGAGAACACCAATATAGTTAGTATTGCTAACTACTTTGAAGAAATTGAGCCACCCGTCAACACCGAAATCATCCGAGACCAGCAAACCGGACCTCGCGTCGAGGATCCACTCGGTGGCGATCCACGTCCTGCGCCACGCCCGGAAGGCCGACACTGAAGCGGGTATCGGACCGGCCCAACTCTCGGCCCTCTCCGTTCTCATCTACGGCGGCCCCTGCACCGTAGGCGATCTCGCGGCGGCGGAGCAGGTCAAACGCCCCACCATGAGCCGGACGGTTTCCTTTCTCGAGTCCGCCGGTCTGGTCGAGAAAAAGGCCAGCGAGAGCGATGGTCGATCGGCCATCGTCCACCCCACACCCAAGGGGCGTGCCATTCTCGAGCAAACACGTCGGCTGAGACTTCAGCGCTTGAGTGAGTTGGTGGCCCGCCTCTCACCAAAGGAGCAAGAGCAAGTTTCGCGGGCAACCGAGTTGATCGAACGAGCCCTGGACTCGGATTCATGAGATCCCAAATCCTGACATATTGCCATTGAAGACAACCTCGGTAAACAAGGAGGCGGACAGGAGCGTCCGCACCACCTGGCTCCGCCTTCCAAATAACCGAGGGACTGAAGTCCCTCCCACATTCCAAAAAAGTGGCAGGGACTTTAGTCCCTTCGTTATTTCCGGGATGAGAGCCGCAGGGTAGGGGTGCTAACTCATTGGAAGCGCCAGCAATGTCGAGATGCTAGCCATGCCTTAGCGCCTCCGTGGGTCCGATACGGGCCGCCCGGTCAGAGGGCAAGAGACACGAGACCAAGGTCACGAAGGCGATGACTCCAACGGCGGCCACGACTGAGGGCCAATGAAAGGCAGGGACACCGAAGAGCATGCTCTGCATCGCGCGACCCGCGGCCCAGGTGCCGAGAAGGCCTAGCAAGGCCCCAAAGACGAACAATCGTGCTCCCATGCCGAGGAACTGATTGCGAATCTGCCCCGGAAGCGCGCCCAGAGCCATGCGCACCCCAATCTCGCGACGGCGCTGGCCAACCGCATAGCCGAGGACCCCGTAGACTCCGATGGCGGCGAGGAGCAGGGCGACACCGGCAAAGACCGCCGCCAGGATCGCAGGAGAACGACGCACTGTCAGGCTCTCATCGATGTGTGCCTGCATCGTCTTCAACTCGCTGATGGGCAGCCCGGGATCGATCTCCTGGACAGCTTGGCGCACCATGGGCGCTAACACCTGTGGCTCCCATGAAGAGCGCAGAATCACTCTGAAGGAAAGACCAGGCATGCTGACATAGGGAAAGTAAACAGAGCCGTGCCCATCCACCTCAACGAGATCTTTGCGTTTGGCGTCCCCCACGACCCCGACCACCGTCGTGGCACCCTCTTCGTTAAAGGGCGAACCCCTCGAAAAGCGCCGGCCGACCGCGTTGGCACCGGGCCACCAAAATTCCGCAAGCGCCGCATCGATCAGGGCGACGGGCGCCTCGGGATTGTCATCGCTATCCGTTAGAAGGCGCCCGTCAAGAAGTGGGATGCCCATGGCCGCGAAGTAGTCCGAAGTGACCACGGCGGTGTAATGCGAACGAAAGTTCCGCTCCTCCGAAGAAACGAATCCTTCAGGGGCCATCACAATGTCACCATCACCCGACTCACGTGTGAAGGGGAGAACGTTGGAGATCGCGACATGGGTAACGCCGGGCAAACCCTGCAGACTCGGCATCAATCGATTGATGAACGTCAGTCGATCCTGAACGTCTGGATAGTGCCTCCACGGCAAGGAGATTCTCGCTGTCAATAGCGGGGCGGGCTCGAAACCGGGCGATGTGTCCAACACGCGCTTGAGGCTGATTCCCAGCAGCCCGGCGCCCGCGAGAAGGACGAGGGCAAGCGCCACTTGAATCATGCTAAAGGTACTGCGAAGACGTTGCACCCCGCCGATGGCGGTGCCGGTACGGCTATCGCTTTGCAAGTGAGATACGAGAGCACCATAGACATTGTTAAACCCGATGATCGGCAGAGCGAGACAGACTCCCGTGATCACGGAGCCGAGAAGAGACAGCAGGGCCAATCGGAGATCGAATTCGATGGTCGCTCCCAACGGAAGCTTTTCCGTTCCCAGGGATCGGATGAGTTCGATTCCCAGAGTGGCCAGCAGGACTCCGAAGAAGCCGCCGCCCAAGGCAAGCAAGACCGTTTCCATGAGCACGCCGCGGACCTGATGCCGGCGGCCGGCTCCCAGCGCCTGCCGAACGGCCAGTTCTTTGAAGCGACTGCTGGCACGAATGAAGAGCAGGTTCATGAGGTTCATCGCGCCGATGACAAAGAGAAACAAAACACCGATCTGTAACAGGATGAGGAAAGGTTTCACCTTGCGCACGTGATCCGAGTGGAGCGATACCACCTTGGTGTGAAAGCCCCCTTTGGAGACCACGAAGGCATCAACCCCAAACTGCTGGACATTGAACGCATCCATCTCGGCTTGGGCTTCCGGCAGGGCGACTCCCGGGGCGAGCCGGGCGATCATGTCGGCGATGTTGTTGTGAATCGAATTCGGGGAACGCGCGGCGGGCCCATGCGTCAACGGTCGATAGACCAACGCTTTGGAATCGAGGAACCGAAAATCCGGCGGCAAGACTCCGACAACGGTGGCGGGCGCGCTGTTCAGGGAAAACGTGCGCCCGATGACATTGGGATCCGCCTGGAACTCGCCACGCCAGAAGGCGTCCGTAATGATGACGACCCTCTCCGATTCAGTATCCATCTCCTCCTCAGTAAACACTCGGCCCGCGACAAGCGAGATGCCCAAGGTCCCAAAGAACTCCGGGGTGACTCTCGCACTATCAATGCGTCGAGTCGATCCTTCCTCTCCCACGGTGGAAAAGGATTCCTGATGTAGGGACACGGAGGCAAAGGCCTCAATGCCCTCTCGCCGGTTGAAATAGTTAGGCAATGAAGCCCGGCTTCGGTCCGCTCCCAGCCCCGGATAACTATTGTGGACCCGGACCAACCGGTCCGCCTCCGGGAAAGGCAGTCCTCGCACGAGAATGGCGTCGACCGCCGAGAAAATCGTGATGTTCGCTCCAATGCAAAGCGCCAACGTGAGGATGGCCGCCACTGTGAAGCCGGGGCTCTTGATCAATCGGCGGACGATTAGTTTGAGGTCGTTCATCATGGGATCTTCTGCTCGATGCTCGCTACCAAATGGCGAACCGGAGGTCGCCGGACAATGGGAATAGAGGCAGAATCCGTGCCAATCAAAACTCGCGCATGCAATGCTCTCCTGCAGAACGACTTATACAAGGCGCTGGCATTCCGCACCCGAGTCCGTGTCCCACCGCGGAACAAAGTTGTTCGCCTGCGGGCAGTGCGCCTCAAGCCTTGGACTCCGCCACCGCCAAATGATGACGGTTCAAGAGCGTGCGGCCTCGCGCGATGCATTCCGTGACATTCACCTCGTCAACGCTCGCCAGGGTCGCCTCGTAGAAGCAGAAAAAAGCATAGAGATCGTCCACATTCAGATGATTGATCGCCTGCTCCATGTAGACGGTGACGTGCCCGTTGACCAGCGCCATTCCCTTGGCCGCCTCCTGCCCATCATCCTGCCGGTAGCGAAACTCACAGAGCGAGCAAATTGATTCACCCAATGCCGGCGGCCAACAGAGCGACCGGGTATCGAACAGTTGCAAGTCATCGGGGGGTCCCGGAAAGCGTCCCGTGTTCTCCAGATGCTCGCTCAAGTCCGCCAGCGCCTGGAACTCAGCTGCTTCCAACTCACCTGGAATCGTGCTCTCGGCCCCAGCACGGCGCAAGAGCCGAACCGCCTGGCGGCTGTAGCGGGGATTCTTCGCGTGGTCCAGGAGTTCATTCATCACCCGATCAGAGGCAGCTCCACCATGGCCCTCCAAGGCCTGGACGCCTTGGGCTTCCAGACGCACTCGGGGATGCCCATGCTGTCGCGCAAGATCAAGCAACTCTGGACGCCAGTTCGGATCGACGAAGGCAAGCGCCGTCGTGGCTGCCATGGCGTCTTCCCACAGGATGGACTCGTCCCCACTGAGCAAGGCTCCGAGCCGTTCCCTGCCCAGCTCAGCCGAAAAGGGATGCCGGAAAATCTGAGCACGCTCTGCCAGGACGTTGCCCAGGTGGAGCAATCCAATCCCGGGAGAGCGTGGGGGGAGTGCATGGCCTAACTTTTCCACCAGCGCCAACGCCTGGGGATGGTCCGGCTCGGCGAAATGGGCAAAGAGCACCGGCCAGAGATAATGGTCAGGCTCCAATTCCTTTCGCAGCGCCGCCGCCAGGTGCCTAACAACAGGCCGAAACCTGTAGGCAGCCATGACCTTGAGGATGAAGAGGATGTCCTGGCCGGGAATGAAACGCCCGCCGTAAAGGCTCTCCTGCACGACCTCATTGAGAATGGGCAATCCCTTCTGGGAAAGCACACGGTAAGCAGCTTCCGTTTTCACCTCTTGAAACAAGCCCGTCACCACATGCAACGGCGTGCTCACCATCTCACGTGCCTCGCGCTCGGTGGGCAGCATCGCCTTGGCATGATCCAAGGCCGCGCAAACCCGATAGGCATCCCGAGTACTCCTCACAGAAAGATCCGCCACACTGTGAAGGCGATCACCAAGATCACCTCCAGATCGGATCCAACGCTTGAGGCTTTTTTGGAGCTGCGATTCGAACACGGTCGTGGGGAAGAGAAAGAGAGGCCGAGCGTATCCAACCGCCGCCTTTTCGGCAAGTCTCCGCGACGATTCCGCAGCCAAAAGCAGCACGAATCCGTTCAGGCACTCCCGAGTATCAGGATGCCTTAATTAGTAGAGCTCGGGATCAAGTTCACCGGTTCGCGGAAGGAGCGCGCGAGCGTTCCACCGGAGAAGCGTCATCGCTTCTTCTACGAGGTTCGCATCATGAAAAACTGTGATGGCACCTCGTAAAGGTCCTCGCTCGAGGCATTCGAGGACGGGTAGATTCCGTTTCGGATACTCGCTAGCGAGCTACACCAGGGCGGCCTCCGATCCCGCGGCCATCCCTTCGTGGGCGGTGTGGCGCGTGAGATAGTAATCATAACTATCGACCAGGGCCTTCCAGCTGGCCTCGATGATATTCTCCGAGACCCCCACGGTATCCCAACTCTTCTGGCCGTCGGCGGAAACGATGAGGACTCGCGTCCTCGCCGCCGTTCCCGTGTGGCTATCAATGATGCGCACCTTGTAATCCTGAAGCTTCACCCGCTCCAGTTCGGGATAGAACGGCAACAGTGCCTTGCGAAACGCCCGGTCCAGCGCCGCCACGGGACCATTGCCCTCGGCCACGGTGTACTCACGCCGCTCTCCCACTCGCACTTTCACCGTACCCTCGCAGGTACTGTAGAGATCGCCTCCGTGCTGGCGAAACGTACAGTGAAACTCCAACAGTTCAAAGAACCGGCGGTGGTGGTTCAACACCTTGCGGATGAGGAGTTCGAACGAAGCCTCCGCCGCTTCAAATTCGTAGCCCTCCTTCTCCAGCTTCTTCAAGCGCTCGAGGATCTCGCGCACTTCAGGTGCGTCTTTCTCCAACGGAATCCCCAAGTCCGCCGCCTTCATGAGAATGTTGCTCCGCCCGGCGAGCTCGGAGATGAGAATGTGTTGCTGGTTCCCCACCTCGCCCGGCTCGATATGTTCATAGGTTCGCGCCAGTTTCTGCACCGCGTTGACGTGCATTCCCCCTTTATGGGAAAAACAGGTATCGCCCACAAAGGGCGCCCGCGTGTTGTGCGCGCAATTCGCCAAGTCATCGACGAAACTCGAAAGCTGCTTCAGCTTCGTCAGATCCTCGACCACCCGCATGCCCAGTTTGAGCTGCAAGTTCGGAATCACCGTTGTGAGATTACAGTTTCCCGTGCGCTCCCCATAACCATTGATCGTCCCCTGAACCTGGACGCTCCCAGCCTGAACGGAGATCAGCGCGTTGGCCACCCCCAGTCCCGCATCATCGTGCGTGTGGATCCCCACCGGAATTGAGAGCGCCTCGATCACGGCCTTGGTGATCGCCTCCACTTCGTGGGGCATCGTGCCGCCATTGGTATCGCAGAGAACCACGATATCCGCCCCGCCCTCTTCCGCCGCCTTCAGCGTTCCCAGCGCATGTTCGGCGTCATCCTTGTAACCGTCAAAAAAATGCTCCGCATCGTAGACCACCTCCCGGCCGTGCTCCTTGAGATAGGCCACCGTGTCGCGGATCATCGCCTGATTCTCTTCCGGAGTCGTCCGCAGCACCTTGGTCACATGAAGTTTCCAGCTCTTGCCAAAAATGGTCACCACGGGCGTCTTGGCATCGAGCAAGAGCTTCACCTGGGGGTCGTCGGCCACCGCCAGATCCGCCCGCCGCGTGCTCCCAAAGGCCGCAATCTTGGCCGATTTCCACTTCTCGCGGCTCGCCATCTCGAAAAACTCCACGTCCTTGGGATTCGACCCCGGCCAGCCACCCTCGATGTAGTCCGCCCCGAACTCGTCCAGCTTCTGCGCAATTCGAATCTTATCCAGCGAACTGAATGAGACTCCTTCGCCCTGCGTGCCATCACGCAAGGTCGTATCGTAAATCGAGACGCGTTTGGCTGTGGTCATGGGAAGGCGAAAGTAGGACGAGCGCCTCTGCATGCAAGGTTTTTCCCAGGGCCAGCGGTCCCGGGAGCCGAAACCCTTGCAATCGGACCCATCAAAGTGACCGGAACCGCGTCCAGCCCGGCCACGAGCAATCGACGAAACAGTGTTATGCTCCCTCCATCCCACCAATCGTCTTGAGCGTTTCCGAGGGCACTTCACCGAAGGCCGTCTTGTAGAAGCGAGAAAATTCTCCCTGGTGCCAAAACCCCCATTTGAAGGCCTCGACCGAGACCGTCGTCGAACCGGTCGGTTCCTCGCCGTGACGATTCATTCTTGCGGAATTCCGGCAATCAACGGCATTGGGTGCTCACGCACGATAGAGATTTGAATAGCGTGACCAACTCTCATCTCAGACGGAGCAGGACTCTCGCGATGACTCTCGCTCTGGTGCTACAACCTCCAACTCACCCCATCGATGATCCTAACCTTGGATCTCCAGATCGTCGATTCCGCGATGCCTCACATCGAAAACCGGTCTTGGTAGGAATGAGGCTCGGCCTACGGTAGTGATGGGAACAAGAAGGGCATCGACAATTCCATCGCCGGTGACGTAACGTCGGCCCTGTGAATTTGGTCGACATGATCATCTGGCTGATCGTCTCCTATGGCGCCTCGCTCCTCGTGGTCAAGTGGCGTGCAACGAAAGGACGTATTGAGCTAACCACCTTTGACTTCTGGTTTGGATTTCTCTACTTGCCAGTGGGGATTGTTGTCGTCGTTCTTTCGCCAATCTGGCGTTATCAATTCGAACAATCAAAGCGAGTCCGGCCGATCTTCTGGGTACCGGTGATGTGGATCGTGACCTTGCTCTTCGTCTACTGCTTCTATGTTTTTGTCTACCCCCAGCGAGAGATTTTTCCGAACTGGTAAACACAGATCCACGAGCGCTCCATGACATCAGTCGCCAACGATGGCGAAGGCTGCCGAGTTGACGGCACGACACTCCCGTTCCATCCTGCGACATGAGAAGGCGGCTACTGGTCACTACCGGGCTGTTTTGCCTGGCTTTGCGTTGCCTCCAGGGCGCCAATCTCATCATCACGGAGAGGGATTTCTTCAGTCTAGAAGCCGACATCGCCGGCCTCAGGTCATCAGAATCTCTCGCCATTTTTTCGACGGCCACCGATCCGGGATTCGAAAAACTCTCATTCAAGACCGTTCCATCCATGATGCGGATGAATGTAAATGGTGCGATGCCGTATTCGGGTCCTTGGGCCGATCGAGTCTCTCTCCGCTATCGCGAGAGTCGTTTCTATTGGAGCCATGGGGGAGTCTTGGAAGACGCCTCCTACCGGAGCTTTCTGACTCACCGGAGATTCAGAAAGGCTGCCGACGAGCTTGAGCGCGCTCACGATTGAAGCCGCATTGTGATCGAGTGGACGTTCGCGCCTTCTGCCAGGCCCCGAAAACTCTAGCGGATTCTTGCCAAGCGGTGGTGTCATTGGCATCCTCATACTGCATCGACGAAGGTCGTGACCGTCATTCGAGCATCTCGCAAGGATTGCGATTGCAAAGCCCACGCTGCCGCCGCCACTATCTGGGTGAGATCTTCTAATGAATGTGATAATTCTTTCTATTCTCCGCGTCACCACAATTTTCCATTTATTGACTATCAGAAAGCTTGATTTTGGCAAGCGTCATGTAGGTTACTTGTCATGAGCCTTGAAATTG